>CALXQH010000020.1 GCA_944390525.1 uncultured Clostridia bacterium
TACTAGTCCCTTTTAGAAATTTTATATCTATTGTTCCGTATGTTGTTGGTGTACTACTTATTTCTGTTTTATCTGAATTTGTATAGTATGTTATTTTATATGCGTATCTTGGTATCCATACAAAATAGCTATCTATTTCATTTACCGTTACTTTTGCATTTGCCCATTCACTTGTATTTGCTCCTTCTGTTGCTGTATCTTTATAGCTATATGTTGAGTTTGTTTCGTCTACTACCCAATCTTGTTTTCCTGTATCAAATTTTACTAGACTCATATTTGCTCCTAGTTTTGGGGTGTTTACTCCTTTTGTCTCATTAAAGCTTCCATCTGTTGGTAATGTTGTTATGTCATCTTTTATTAAATTCTCTAATTGCTGATTTAATTCTTTCATTGCTGCTATATCATTTTGTACCGACTGATTTGTTTTTTCTGCTGCTAATCTTGCTCTTGTTATTAATCCATTTTCTCCTACTAATGCTGTTATACTTACTGCTGCTAATATTAGCAATACTACTATTGTTACTACTAATGCTATTAGCGTTATTCCTTTTTCCTTTGTTAGCACATTTTTATGTTTTTTTTCCGTTTTGGTTTTTCTTGTGTTCTTCATTTCTTTCCTTTTCCTCCTTATTTTCATTAAATATTCTTTCGTAATATTTACCTAAATTATATATTAGATATTTTTCAGTGTCAATAATTTTTTACCTGTGTGTTGTTTCTTTTTTGCTATACTTTTTTGGTGATTTTATGTGCCTTTCTGAAGCAATTAAACTTAGAATTATTGAATTATGTAATATTAATAATTTAAATGTAAATTCTCTTAGTAATAAAGCAGGTTATTAATCCCTCTACTATTAGGAGTATTCTTAAATCTAGATGTAAAACACCTAACACGCAAACCCTTTGCTATATTTGTTTAGCTTTAAATATGGATTTAAAAGACTTTTTTAATTCAAAACTTTTTTATTTAGATGATGATTAACATCATCTTCTTAATTCTGCACCTAAAGTCTTTTCAAGTTCTGCAATAATCTCTTTCATTATTCCATTTATCTCTTCATCTTTTAATGTTCTGTCTGGAACTCTAAATTTTAAACTATATGCAACACTCTTTTTATTTTGACCTAATTTTTCGTTTCTATAAACATCAAATAATTTTGCTTCTTCTAAGCTTTTCTTTGCTTTCCTTTGAATAATTTTTTCTATTTCTCCTACTTCAATATCTTCATTTACTACCATTGCTATGTCTCTTTCAATAGCAGGAAATTTAGTAATTGAAACATATTTTTTGTTTTTTCTAGCATATTTTGTAATTTTATCTATATTAATTTCTGCTAATAATACTCTTTGAGTTATTTCATAATTTTTAGTAAGTAATGGATTTGCTTCTCCGAATGTTGCAACAGTGTCATTTCCAACATTAAAATTTGCACATCTGCCTGGATGATACATTGAATTGTTTTTTTCTTTTTTTATATCAAATTTTGCTATACCAGATATTTCTAATATATTTTCTACTATTCCTTTTAAAGTATAAAAATCTTCTTCTTCACTATACATACCTAATGTTAAAATATTACTTTCTAATGGTAATTCTCCCTTTTGAATAGCTTGATCTTTGTTTTGATATATTCTAGATAAATCAAATAATTTTACATTTTTATTTTTGTAATTATTATTATTTGCAAGCATTTGCATCATTGATGGTACAGATGTAGTTTTCATTAAATTATAATCTTCACTAAGTGGATTTTGTATTTCTATTGCTTCTTTTAAATAAATATTATCTCCTGTAATATTGCATTTTGCTAGGTCTTTTTCACTTAAAAATCCAAAAGTACAAATTTCAGATAAGCCAATATTTACCAAAAATTTAGATATATCATCTAATATTTTTTGTTGCTTATTTTTTCCGCCCAATGTAGTTTCTGCATTTATTAAAGTTGTACCTAATTTATCATATCCATAAAATCTTAATACTTCTTCTGCTACGTCCGCAAGCTGTTCTACGTCTTCTCTAAAGTATGGTGGTATTACCATATTTTCTTCAATTTTCATTTCTAATTTTTCTAGTATTTCTATCATTTGTTCTTTTGTTAAATTTGTTCCTATTAAATTATTTATTTTGGCTACATTTAGAGGTATTTTATTTACTTTTTGTTTTGTAGGATATACATCTACTTTACCTTCTACAGCTTCTCCTGCTCCTAATAATTCAACTAATTCAACGGCTCGGTTTACTGCTCTTATAGCATTTTCTGGAGATAGCCCTTTTTCATAACGACTAGAGGCTTCTGTTCTTAAACCTACTGCTTTTGCAGTTTTTCTTATACTTCCTCCATTAAATACAGCTGATTCAAATACTACAGTTTGTGTATTATTTTCTATTTCTGAATTTTGTCCTCCCATTACACCAGCTATAGCTACAGGCTTTTTGTTATCAGCTATAACTAACATATTTTCTGTTAAAACTCTTTCTTGGTTATCTAATGTGATTATTTTTTCTCCTTTGCTTGCTCTTCTAACTGTAATATGTTTTCCTTCTATAGAGTTTATGTCAAAAGCGTGCATTGGTTGCCCCATTTCTAACATAACATAATTTGTAATATCTACTATATTATTAATACTTCTAACACCACAAGCATTTAATCTTTTTATCATCCATTCTGGAGATGGTGCTATTTTTACATTTTTAACAACTCTTGCAATATATCTATAGCAAAGATCAGGTGCTGTAATTTTTACTGTTAGTCCATCTATATTTTCTTTATTTTCTACATTCATTTTATCAATATTTTTACGTGGTGCTTTAAAAGGTTTATTTAAAGAAACAGATACTTCTCTGCCTAATCCTTCTATAGATAAACAGTCCGGTCTATTTGGAGTAATTTCAAAATCAAGAATCACTTGATTTATTTTTAAAACTTCCTTAATGTCTTTTCCAACTTCACATTCCATTTTAGGGTCTAAAATCATAATGCCATTTTCAATTTGATTAGGGTAATTGTTAATATCTAATCCTAATTCTCCCACAGAACACATCATTCCACAAGAATCTATTCCTCTTAATTTTCCTGTTTTTATTTCTACCCCTCCTGGGAGTGTAGATCCGTTTTTTGCTATTGGAACTATATCTCCTTCGTGAATGTTATTTGCTCCTGTTACTATTTGTAGTACTTCATCTTTTACATCTACTTTAGTTACAACTAAATGGTCTGAATCTTGATGTGGTTTTATTTCTAGTATTTTTCCAACAACTACATTTTGTATTTCATTTCCTTGTTCTTCTATTGTTTCTACTTTAGAACCCGTCATAGTAAGAATATCTGCTAGTTGTTTAGCAGTTACATCTATATCTGTATATTCTTTTAGCCATTCTATACTTGCTTTCATTTTTTACCTCCTAATTTTTAAATTATTTTTAAAATTGCTTTAGAAATCTAATGTCATTTTCATATAATAAACGCATATCATCAATACCAAACTTAGCCATTGCAATTCTTTCTACACCAAATCCAAAAGCAAATCCTGAATATTCTTCTGGGTCTATTCCGCAATTTTTAAGTACATTAGGATGTACCATTCCACAACCTAAAAGTTCAATCCAACCTTCTCCTTTACATACTTTGCATCCTTTTCCTCCACATACAAAGCAAGAAACATCTGCTTCTGCACTTGGTTCTGTAAAAGGAAAATGATGCGGTCTAAATCTAATTTCTGTTTTTTCTCCTAAACATTTTTTAGCAAACATTGCCAATGTTCCTTTTAAGTCTGCCATAGATATATTTTTATCTATTACTAATCCTTCAATTTGATGAAATACAGGAGAATGTGTTGCATCTACACTATCAGAACGATATACAGTTCCTGGACAAATTATTTTAATTGGTGGTTTTTGAGTCTCCATTACTCTTGCTTGCACTGGAGATGTTTGTGATCTAAGAACTATATCGTCTGTTATGTAAAATGTATCTTGTACATCTCTTGCTGGATGGTCTGGTGGAGTATTTAATTTATCAAAATTATATATTGCAAGTTCTACTTCTGGTCCATCTGCTATTTCATACCCCATTCCTATAAATATTTCTTCAACATCTTTAATAATTTGTGTTATAGGATGTATACTTCCTAGTTGTGTTTTTTTACTTGGCATAGTTACATCTATATTTTCATTTTCTAATTTGCTTTGTATTTCTAATTCTGCAAAACGATTTTCTCCTTGTTTTATTTTTTCTTCTAGCTCATCTCTTACTGCATTTACTAAACTTCCTATAATTGGTCTTTCTTCTGGTGAAAGTCCTCCCATGCTTCTTAAAATTAAAGTAAGTTCTCCTTTTTTCCCTAAATATTTAACTCTTACTTCATCTAATTCTTTTGCATTATTTGCGTTGTTAATTTCTTCTAAAGCTTTAGTTTTAATATTAGCAATTTTTTCTTGCATATTTTCCTTCCTTTCTGTTGGCTAAAAAAATCCACTTCATCCTGTTATAGGACGAAATGGATTTTTCGTGGTACCACCTAAATTTATTAATTATTTATAATTAACCTTATTATAGCTATAACGTAGCTAGCGCTTTTTTCTACTTTATTTCAAAAAAAGACCTAAAAAAGTGAAATTTCTGTAAAAGGATAGAATAGGCTTCCACCTTCCCTATTTCTCTAAAAACTATCTTATCTTTCACATACTTTGCTTTTTTATTGGCTTTTATTTTAACATATTATATTGTAACACCAATTATTTTTAAAAGCAAGTAGTTTTATAATAAATTTACTTTTATTTTTGTAATATAATTGTTACAGGTCCGTCGTTTTGTATGTTTACTTGCATATCAGCTCCAAATTTTCCTGTTGCAACTTTTTTTATATCTTGTTTTTTACATTGCTCTATAAAATATTCATAAAGTTCATTTGCTAGTTCTGGTTTTGCAGCATTTATAAAACTAGGTCTATTTCCATGACTGCAATCTGCATAAAGAGTAAATTGTGAAACTAAAAGTAGCTCTCCATTAATATCTTTTATTGATAAATTCATTTTTTGGTTTTCATCTTCAAATACTCTTAAATTTATTAGTTTTTGTACTAGAAAATCTACTATTTCTTTAGTGTCTGTAGGTGCTATTCCTATTAATACTATAAATCCTTTATTTATTTCTCCTATTATTTTTTCTTCTACTACTACACTTGATTTCTTTACTCTTTGTACAACTAGTTTCATATTTTGCTACCTTTCTTTATTGTTCTTCTTCATTGTTTTTTTGATTGTCATTTTCTGAAACATGATCTATTTCTTCTTGTTTTTTTCCACAATTTGGGCAATATTTAAATTCTGAATATATTTCACAATAGCAATTTTTACATTGCTTTAAATCTTTTAAATCTAATATCTCCATACGAATTTCTTCTATTTCTTCAGCTAAAATATTTATTATTGAAATTTCTTTTATAAAATCTTGGTCTATATCTATTTTTTCTTTTAAAGTATATTTTTCATATACTTTTTTACCAATTTCTTTATATAAATCTTCAATTTGAGATTTATTATCTGCCATTACTGCTTTTAGTCTAATTTTATGTGCAAAATTACCTGTAGTTTCGGCTGCTTGCCTATATGTTTGAATTGCTTTTTTACTAATTTTATTAATAACTTTTTCCATTTTTATCTTCCTTTCTTTTTTGATAAATATGTTTGAAAAAGTTATTTATGTCAAGCATATTTATCCATAATATATATTTATATTATGGATAAAATAGTAAAAAATATTCTTCTATTCACTTTTTTTCTCACGTGTCATTAGTTTATTAACCGCTTCTTTTGGAGTTAAATTATTATTTAATACATCATATGTAGTATGTACTATTGGCATTTCAATGTTATATTTTTTTGATAATTTATATGCCATTTCAATGTTTTCAAAACTTTCTATTGTCATTCCAACTTCTTTTTTAGTTTCTTCTATAGAAAGTCCTCTTCCTATACATCTACCAGCTTTTCTATTTCTACTATGTTCACTTAAACAAGTTACTATTAAATCTCCTAAACCAGATAGTCCATAAAATGTATTATAATCTGCTCCCATTGCAACCCCTAATCTAGATATTTCTGTTAAACCTCTTGAAATTAATGCTGCAAAAGTATTGTCACCTAAGTTTAGCTCTGCCATAATTCCAGCACAAAATGCAATTATATTTTTTAGAGCTCCACCTAGTTCAACACCTTGTATGTCATTGCTAGTATAAATTCTCATATTTTCGTTCATAAATGTATCCTGTATTAAATATTGTACTTCACAATATTTTGATGCAATTACTATAGCTGTAGGCACTCCAAGACATACCTCTTCTGCATGACTTGGTCCTGAAAAAGCTCCTATTTTAACATTTGGTACTTCTTGTTCTGCCACATCACTTAAAGTTAATAATGTACTGTATTCTAGCCCCTTAGAGCATATAATTAATGGTTGATTTGTAATATATTTTTTATATTTTTTTAATGTATCTCTAAAAAATTTAGATGGTGTAACATGTAATATTATGTCTGTTTGTTCTACAGCTTCTCTTATATCTGTAGTACAATATATATTTTCCGGCATAGTTGCCATAGGTAAAAATTTGCATTTTCTTTGCTTGTTAATTATATCTGCTTCTTCTTGATCAAACGACCATATTTTTACATTATGTCCTTGCTTTGCTGCATGTATAGCTAATGCACATCCCCAGCTTCCACTTCCTATTATACAAATATTTTTCATTATTTATTTATTCCTTTCTATTTGGTATTACAGTTATTATTTTTTAAAGCTAATCTTGTTTTCTGTTCCATTTAATATTCTTTTTACATTTTCTCTATGATTATATAAAACTATTAGAGCTAATGCTATACTAAATATTAAATAAGACCAGTCTGTTTTTGGCACTATATAATTTTCATTTATAAAAGCTACTAATACTGGAAATAATACTCCTGCTGCAATAGATCCTACTGAGACCATTTTGGTTAATGCCATTAAAATTAATGCAAATACTAAGCAAATTAATCCTATTTGCCAATTAGTAATTAATAATACTCCTAAAGATGTAGCTATTCCTTTTCCTCCTTTAAATTTAAAGAATATAGGGAAAGTATGTCCTATAATAGCAAAAATTCCTGCAAGTTCTACTAAAATTGCATTGTTTAATCCATTTATTATATTTCCTACTAATAAAGCTATTGCTATAGAAACTACTCCCTTTAATATATCACATATTAAAGTAATTATTGCTGCCTTTTTACCTACTGTTCTTAATACATTAGTAGAGCCAGCATTACCACTGCCTTTTTCTCTTACATCAAACCCTGCCATTTTTTTACTAATAATAACTGAAAAATTTATACTTCCTATTAAATATGCAATTATTGCAACTATTATGTATGTTGCCATTTAAATCACTCCTTTATTTTTCTAATTTTTCTCTAACAATCATTCTAATTGGTGTACCTGTTAGTCCAAATTCTTTTCTTATTTGATTTATTAAATATCTTTCATAAGAAAAATGAAATAAATTTTTATCATTAACAAATATAACAAATGTTGGTGGTTTTGTAGAAGCTTGCGTCATATAAAATATTTTTAGTCTTTTTCCTTTATCTGTTGGGGGTTGCACTATTGTTATTGCTTCATTTAATACATTGTTTAACACAGATGTTGATACCCTTAAAGCATTTTGACTTGCTACTATATTTATCATTTCATATAATCTTTCTACTCTTTGTCCAGTTCTAGCTGAAATAAATAAAATTGGTGCATATGATAAATAAGACAATTTATTGTATATTTCTTTTTTATATTTTTCTATTGTATTAGTGTCTTTTTCTATTTCATCCCATTTATTAACTACTATTATAATGCCTTTTCCAGCTTCATGAGCTTCTCCAGCTATAGTTGCATCTTGTGCAGTCACGCCTTCTTTAGCATCTAACATTAATATACATACATCAGCTCTTTCTACTGCTAATAAGCTTCTCATAACACTATATTTTTCTAAATTGTCATTTACTTTGCTTTTTTTACGAATTCCAGCAGTATCTATAAATATATATTTTCCAAATTCATTTTCAAATTCTGAATCTATAGCATCTCTGGTAGTTCCTGCTATATCACTTACAATAACTCTATTTTCTCCCAATATTTTATTTACTAAAGAGGATTTGCCTACATTTGGTTTTCCTATTATAGCTACTTTTATGATATCTTTATCGTCATCTTCTTGTGCTTCTGTAGGTAATTTATCATATATAGCATCTAGTACATCTCCTATACCTTTAGCATTTACTGATGAAACATCATATGGCTCTCCTAACCCTAAATTATAGAATTCGTATAATTCATTTGGTTTTTCTCCAAAAGAGTCTGATTTGTTACAAACTAAAATAACTGGTTTTTTTGATTTTTTTAACATTAATGCAATATCTTGGTCTGCTGATGTAACACCTTGTTTTATATCTGTTAAAAATAATATTACATCTGCAAGTTCTACTGCTATATCTGCTTGTCTACGCATTTGAGAAAGTATAATGTCTTCTGATTTAGGTTCTATTCCTCCTGTATCAATTAAAGTGAATTTTTTACCTCTCCAATTAGCTTCTGCATATATTCTATCTCTTGTAACACCTGGTGTATCTTCTACTATTGAAATTCTTTTTCCTACTACATAGTTAAAGAATGTGGATTTTCCTACATTTGGTCTTCCTATTATTGCAACTATTGGCTTACTCATTTTAAACTTTAATCCCTCCTTTTTAATATGTAAATTTTCCTTCTAATAAGTCATCATTATTTATCCAATCTTCTACTTTTATCTCTAAATATTCTTTTTCATTAGTTCTTACTATAACCTTTTCAATTCCACTGTTTATAATTAATTTTCTACATGTTTGACAAGAATTAGAACCTTCGTCATATTCTTCTGTTTCTGGTTTGTATAAAACTAAGTATAATGTTCCTCCCATCATTTCTTTTCTACTAGCACTAATAATAGCATTTTGTTCTGCATGTACACTTCTGCAAGCATCATATCCTCCATGCCTTATATTTGGAAAGCATTGTTTTTTGGTACAATATCCTAAATCTATACAATTTTTTCTTCCTCTTGGAGCGCCATTATATCCTGTTGATACAATTTCATCATTATTTACTATTACACAACCTGCTTTTTTCCTTAAACAAGTACTTCTTTCTGCAACTGATTTAGCTATATTTAAATAATAATTTATTTTATCTATTCTATTTTTCATATTTTTTCCTTTTTTTCATATTTTATCATATAATTTATTATAAATCTATCATTATTTTTATAAATTTTTTAATATGTAAAAATAAACAAAAATAGCATAGTATTTTAACTATGCTACTATTTTGTTTATTTAATTTTCTGTTTTTGCAACTACTTCTTTTCCATTATAATATCCACAATTTGGGCATACTCTATGTTGTAATACTTTTTCATGGCAATGTGGACAATCTACTAAGTTTTGTTGTTCTAATTTCCATGTAGATCTTTTTAAATGTGTTCTTGCTTTTGACCATCTTCTTTTTGGTTGTGCCATTTTAAAATTCCTCCCTTGACTGTTATATTTCTATGTAATCTATGTTTTATTTTTTACCTAAAAATTAATACTATAAGATTATACTAGGTTTTCTTGGTTTTGTCAACTATTCTTGCGTTTTTTTAGTTATTTTTGTTAATCAGTTAAATCTAGTCGGCTACCGTCTTAGGAGGACACCATATATAAGCACCTTCTACTCTATCATTTTCATCAAATTTTACCCAAAGTCTATAATATGTTTCTTTTCCTGAATCTAAGTAATTCGTTGTTTTTCCTGCATAATATATAAAACGTTTACTATCTATATCCAATGTCGGTGGTTTACCTAGTAATGCAATAACCTCTTCTTTTGATAATCCTATGAGTCTTTTACTATAACAGATTTCTTTCATTTCTGTATAGACTTCATCAGGTATTGTACTTAAATATGTCCAAGCTGAATCTTCTAGTTTTTTAAATACTAATATACAAAATATTATAATAATTGCATATACTAAAATTTTGAGCTTTTTATTTTTTCCCATTAGCTTTTTTCTTATTAATAATATTATTATAACTGATATGACTATTCCTATGAATAATGATCCATAATGCCAAAGATTATAATACATAATTTTATCCCTTTCCTTTAAATACAGCTACATCTCCTAGTTCTGCTTCAATATTTAATAATCTATTATATTTTGCGACACGGTCTGTTCTGCAAGGTGCTCCTGTTTTAATTTGTCCTGCATTTGTTGCTACTGCTACATCTGCTAGAGTTGTGTCTTCTGTTTCTCCACTTCTGTGTGATACAACTGCAGTGTATCCATTTTTATGAGCAAGTTCAATAGCATCTAGTGTTTCTGTTAATGTTCCAATTTGATTTAATTTTATTAAAATACTATTAGCTGTTTTGTTATCAATTCCTTTTTGTAATCTCTTAATATTTGTTACAAATAGGTCATCTCCTACTAATTGAACTTTATCTCCAATACGTTGTGTTAGTTTTTTCCAGCTTTCCCAGTCTTCTTCTGCTAAGCCATCTTCTATTGAAATTATAGGATATTTTTCTGCTAAGCTTACAATAAAGTCTATCATTTGATCTTTAGTTTTGAATTCATCTGTTTTCCAGAAATAGTAACCATCTTTACCTATTTTTTTAGCTTCATCAAACATTTCTGTTGCAGCTACGTCTAATGCTAATGCTACGTCTTCTCCTGGTTTATATCCAGCTTGTTTTATAGCTTCTAATATTAGTTCTACTGCTTCTTCTTCACTACCTAAGTTTGGTGCAAATCCTCCTTCATCTCCAACACCTGTTGAATATCCTTTTGATTTTAAAACTTTCTTTAAATTATGGTATACTTCTACACCCATTCTCATACATTCAGCAAATGATTTAGCACCTACTGGCATAATCATAAATTCTTGTACACTTAAAGAGCTATCTGCATGTTTTCCACCATTCATAATATTCATCATTGGAACTGGTAATTGTTTTGCATTTACTCCACCAATATAATTGTATAAGCTCATTCCTAATGAAGCTGCTGCTGCTTTAGCTACTGCTAAAGATACTCCAAGCATAGCATTTGCTCCTAATTTACCTTTATTCTCTGTTCCGTCTAAAGCTATCATAGTAGCATCTATTTTAGCTTGTTCGTATACATTCATACCTTCTATTTTTTCACTTATAATTTTATTTACATTTTCTACTGCTTTTAATACTCCTTTTCCTAAGTATCTTTCTTTGTCTCCATCTCTTAGTTCTACTGCTTCAAAGCTTCCTGTTGATGCTCCTGATGGAACCATAGCAACCCCTGAAAAACCTCCTTCTGTTACTACTTCTACTTGTACTGTTGGATTTCCTCTTGAATCTAACACTTCTAGTGCTTTTACACTTTCAATTTCTAAATAGTCTTTCATACTATCATCCTTTCTTTTTTGTTTTATATATAACTTTTATTTTATATAATATAAAATATTGTTAATCTAAATTAATTGGTTTGTTTTTCTATTATACTTTCTCCTGTCATTTCTTCAGGCTTTTCTAACCCCATTAGTTCTAACATTGTTGGTGCTAAATCTGCTAATTTTCCTTCTTTTAATTTAACTCCTTCAACACCTATTAATACTAATGGGACTTGGTTTGTTGTATGAGCTGTGTGTGGTTCCCCTGTTGTATAATCTATCATTTGTTCGGCATTGCCATGGTCTGCAGTCATTAAAATTATACCATTTTTTTCTTCCATAGCACTAGCTACTTTTCCAACACATTCATCTATTGTTTCAATAGCTTTTATAGCTGCTTCTAAGTTTCCTGTATGTCCTACCATATCTGGATTAGCATAGTTTAAAATTATACAGTCATAATTTTCAGAATATATAGCTTCTATTACTTTTTCAGTTACTTCTAATGCACTCATTTCTGGTTTTAAATCATATGTTTCTACTTTTGGAGATGGTATTAAAATCCTACTTTCTCCTTTGTATTGTTTTTCTTCCCCTCCATTGAAAAAGAATGTAACATGTGCATATTTTTCTGTTTCTGCAATTCTAAGCTGAGTTAAACCTTTATTAGAAATATATTCTCCAAATGTATTTGTTAAGCTTTCTGGTTTGAACGCAATATTTACATTAGGCATAGTTTCATCATATTGTGTAAAACATACATAATATAAATTCATTTTTTTGGTTTCAAATTCTTTAAATTCTTTGTCTACTAAAGTTCTAGTTATTTCTCTTGCTCTATCTGGTCTAAAATTAATAAATACAATAGAATCATTATTGTTAATTGTAGCTATTGGTTCTTTACCATTACATATTACAGTAGGTTCAACAAATTCGTCAAATACTTCTTTTTGATATGAATCTTCAATAGCAGAAATGGCTGAACTTGCTTTTGCTCCTTCTCCATTTACTAAAGCATTATAAGCTTTTTCAACTCTTTCCCATCTTTTATCTCTATCCATAGCATAAAATCTACCAGTAATAGTTGCTATTTTTCCAACACCTTTTTCTTTCATTTTTTCTTCAAGTTTCATTATGTAGTTTTCTCCTGAAGCTGGTGGTGTATCTCTTCCATCTAAAAAGCAATGTACATATACATTTTCAAAATCTTTTCTTCTTGCAAGTTCTAATAAAGCATACAAATGACGAATGTGACTATGTACTCCACCGTCTGAAAGTAATCCCATTATATGTAGATTAGTATTATATTTTTTACAATTTTCTATTGCTGCTGTTAATTCTTTAATACTAAAAAAGTCGCCATCCTCTATAGATTTTGTAATACGTGTTAAATCTTGATATACTATTCTTCCTGCTCCAATATTTGTATGACCTACTTCAGAATTTCCCATTTGTCCATCTGGAAGCCCTACATTTAATCCGCTAGTATTTATTTTTGTAATTGGCCATGTTTTCATTAGTTTATCTATATTAGGTGTATTTGCTAATTCTATTGCATTTGCTTTTTTGTTTTTATTAATTCCAAATCCATCTAATATCATTAGCATAATTGGTTTGTTTTTCATTGTAATTTTCTCCATTTCTTTTTAGTCTCTTTATTAAGCTAATATTATTTTTTCAAAGTCATCTACTTTTAAGCTTGCGCCTCCTACTAAACCTCCGTCTATATCTGACATTGAAAATAGTTCTTTACTATTTTCTGGTTTTACACTTCCACCATATAATATAATAATGCTTTCAGAAACATCCCTGCCAAAATCTTTTTCAATTTGGTTTCTAATTGATTTTATTGCTTCATTTGCGTCCTCTGATGTAGCTGTTTTTCCTGTTCCTATTGCCCAAACTGGTTCATAGGCAACTATAACATTTTGTAATTGTTCTTTATCTAACCCTTCTAAAGCCAATTTAGTTTGTGTTGTAATTACTTGTTCTTGTATTCCTGTTTCTCTTTGCTCTAAAGTTTCTCCTACACATACAATTGGTTTTAGTTCATTTTTTAACGCTGCTTTTGTTTTTTTATTAACAATTTCATCTGTTTCTAAAAAGTATTGTCTTCTTTCTGAATGTCCTATAATTACATATTCTACCCCTAAGCTTTTTAGCATTTTTCCAGATATTTCACCTGTATATGCACCTTTTTCTTCCCAATGCATATTTTGTGCACCAATTTTAATATTTGTATTTTGTGCTGTTAATAAGCTATAGAATAAATCTGTATAAGGTACACAAAGAATAACTTCATTTTCTGTTTTTTCTACCATATGAGCAAGTTTTTCAATAAAACTAATAGCTTCATTTGGAAGCATATTCATTTTCCAGTTTCCTGCAATAACTTTTTTTCTCATTAAAGATTTCCTTTCTAAACTCAAATTTTATTCTACTACTTTTTGATCTGTACTTTTACAATTTCCTTCAGTTACACTTTTGTGTTGTTGTTTTTCTGCATTATTTAATGCTGCAATTCCTGGTAATGTTTTACCTTCTAGAAATTCTAATGATGCTCCTCCACCTGTTGACAAATAAATATTTTGGAATTGTTTAACATCTTCTCCATTTTGTTTAGCTGCTTTCTTTATTTTTTGAATAGCTGCTACAGAATCCCCTCCACCAATTACACATTTTGCATTAGTTTTAGAAATAACTCTTGCAACTGTTTCTGTTCCATATGCAAATTTTTTAACTTCACTATACCCTAGAGGTCCATTCCATACTATTGTTTTTGCACCTTCTAGTCTATCTGCAAAATAGTTTAAGGTAGTATCTCCTACATCTAAAATTTGGTTTTCTTCTAGGCTTTCCCCTTTTCCTTCTTGAACTTCTTTTTCTGTATATAATTTTACTTTTTTAGATTCTGCATTTTCTATAGTTTCTACTGTTAATTCTTCTCCTTCTGGAATTTTAGCTACACGAGCATCTTTTGGTAAAACTATTTCAACTCCTTTTTCATATGCTTTTTTCATTAATTCTTTTGCTGTTTCAATTTTATCTTCTTCATATTTTGAAGCTCCAATATCATAGCCCTTTGCTTTTAGGAAGGTATTTGCCATTGCTCCTCCTATTAATATTGTTTCTACTTTATTCATTAGGTTTTCAATTACTCCTATTTTATCAGAAACTTTTGCTCCACCTAAAATAGCCACAAAAGGTTTTTCAGGATTTTCAAGTACAGCACCTAATTTTTCTATTTCTCTTTCCATTAAAAGTCCGGCTACTGACTGATTTATATGGTGTGTAATTCCTTCAGTTGAACTATGAGCTCTATGAGCAGTACCAAATGCGTCATTAACATATATTCCGTCTTCTCCAACCAATTGAGAAAGTTCTAAAGCTAAACTATCATCATTTTTTTCTTCTCTTGGATCAAAACGAACATTTTCTATAAGCCCTGCTTCTCCTTCTTTTAATTCACTTGCCATACTTTGTGCACTTTGACCTGTTACATCGTTTGCAAATTTTACTTGTGTTCCTAATTCTTGTGATAGCTTTTGTGCTATTGGATTTAGTGAATATTTTTCATTTACTTCTCCTTTTGGTCTTCCTAAATGTGAGCATAGCACAACTTTTGCTCCATTATCTAGTAAATGTTTAATAGTAGGAAGTGCTGCTCTAATTCTTGTGTCATCTGTAATAACTCCATCTTTTAAAGGAACATTAAAGTCACAACGAACTAATACTTTTTTTCCTTTAACATCAATGTCTCTTATTGTTTTTTTATTCATACTAATCATTCCTTTACACTTTTAATATTTTGTAATTCAAATCTATATTTTTGCTTTGCATTTGGATATTTATTTTTATCTACCTCTGACATAAACATATTATAAGGTCTAATGTATAATTTAGTATCTCCATATAAAGCTCTATATATAACATATTTTTCTTTTGTTTCACTGTGTATAGCTGTTTCTTCTACTAAATAATAATCACCTTTAAAATGTTTGTATATTCCATTTATTTTTACTTCTCTATCCATAAAGTCTCCTATTTATTTGAAATGTATATAGCAAGGTCAACCAATTTATTTGAATATCCCCATTCATTGTCATACCAAGCTACTAATTTAACAAAGCTATCTGTTAGAGCTATACCTGCTGTACTGTCAAATATACAAGTATGTTCATCATGAATAAAATCTGAAGATACAACTGGATCTTCTACATATTCTACTATTCCTTTCATTTCATTTTCAGAAGCTTTTTTCACTGCATTACAAATTTCTTCATATGATGCTGGTTTTTCTAAATTACAAGTTAAATCAACTACAGAAACATCTACAGTAGGTACTCTAAAAGACATTCCTGTTAGTTTTCCATTTAATGATGGTATTACTTTTCCTACTGCTTTTGCAGCCCCTGTTGAAGAAGGTATAATATTTGCACTAGCTGCTCTACCACCTCTCCAGTCTTTTTTAGATGCTCCATCTACTGTTTTTTGTGTGGCTGTTATACTATGAACTGTTGTCATTAAGCCATCTTTGATTCCAAAGTTATCATTAATAATTTTAGCAAGTGGTGCTAAACAGTTTGTTGTACAAGATGCATTTGAAATAATATTCATGTCTGGTGTATATGTTTCATTGTTTACTCCCATAACAAACATAGGTGCATCTTTTGATGGTGCAGAAATTATAACTTTTTTAGCACCTGCTTCTAAATGTGCTTTTGCTTTTTCTGTAGTTGTAAATACTCCTGAACATTCTAATACATAATCAACTCCATCTGCTCCCCAAGGGATATTTTTTGGATCCATTTCATTATATATTTTTATTTCTTTTCCATTTACTATTAACTTTCCTTCTTTTTCGTATACTTCACCTTCAAATTTTCCGTGAACTGTATCATATTTTATCATATATGCCATATAATCTGCTGTAATAAATGGGTCATTTATTGCAACCACCTCAACATTTTCTTTTTTTAAAGCTGCTTGAAATGATAAATTTCCAATCCTTCCAAATCCATTAATTCCAATTTTAACTGACATAAAATTTTCCTCCTTTAAATTTAAATATGTTTAGTATATCCTAAACACATTAATTTTATATCAAAAAGATATACTTTTCAAGCATATCTTTTAAATTTTATTATTATTTTTTGTTTTTATATTATACCAAAAAAGACAAAGTTTTTATAATCTTTGTCTTTTTAGTTTAATTATTTCAATTTATTAGTTATTATCTACAGTGTTTAATGTTACTTTATATAAATAGCAATAAAGACACTACTAAAGCGGTGTCTTATTGTTAATAAATTTTATAAATTATAATGTAATATTATCTATAATTTTAATTTCTTGAAACCAAAAATCATGGTTAACTTCTTGATGCCAAAAATCATGAACTTCTTTTAATACTTTTTCTTGTTTTGGTGTCATAGTTACTGTAATTTCTTGAAATAAGAAATTTTTTATTTTTGTCCATGTACTAATTTGTGCTGGTAATTCTTTTGATTCATTATTAATTTCTTTATTTTCAAATTCTTCCATCTTTTTATTCCTCCTTTGTGATGAATCCTTCTTTTTTACTTTTTCATTTAATTTATACTATATTTATCTTAAATAATCAAGTATTTTTTTAATATTTTTTATTACATTTTTATTACAATAATATTACATTTTTGTTAAATTTCCATTTGGCTACCTAAAAAACTTGCAGCTGATTGAACTACTTTTTGTTCTACTTCTGTCATTTTTGTATTATTGTCTTTTGATAATAATATTACACTTCCTATTACATCTCCATCAGAAATTATAGGATATACTACTTGCGAATTATATCTTCTTTCTTTACTTTCATTCTTTATTATAGGAATAGCTAAGTCATTGTTTTCTTTACTTGTATAGTTTTCTTTATAATCCATTAGCTTTTCTAATTCCTCACTTATATCTTTTTCTAAAAATTCCTTTTTTAATCCTCCAGAAACTGCTATTACTGTATCTTTATCTGTTATACAGGCAATATGTCCTGTTGTTTTTGCTAAAGTTTCTGCATACCCTGTTGCAAATTCTGTTAATTCTCCTATTGGAGAATATTTTTTTAATATTATTTCTCCTTCTTTATCTGTAAATATTTCAAGTGGATCTCCCTCTTTAATACGTAAAGTTTTTCTAATTTCTTTTGGAATAACTACTCTTCCTAAGTCGTCAATTCTTCTAACTACGCCTGTTGCTTTCAAAATATTACCTCCTTTTAAATTTAGAGCTAGGTTTGCTCTATTGCAATTATAAAAATATCTATTTTTAATTATTCTTATTATTGCTTTAAAAGGAAAATATTATACATTTTTATTTTATTCTTCGTTATCTTCTATTAATAATTCTTCTTTATCTTGTTTAACCTCTATTTTGGTATAATTTTTTAATATATTTGCTAAGCTATTAGAAAAATCTTGTAATAATACAATTTTTATACTTGGTAATTTTTCTTCTATATAGTCATCTATAATTTGTTTTAATTTTTTAATATTAAACATTTCGTCTTCAATTTCTTTTGGAAATCTTTTTGCTCTATCAACTAATTTTTCTTTTATTGTTACTATGTCTTCATTACTTGCACATGAAATTCTTTGAAACATTTGAAATACATCATAATATTTGAATATTGGTATATCCATACATTCTTTATCAAACATATCATAAAACACTTCCATTTTCATTGGTATGTTTTTAAATACTCCTTCTGCTTTTTCTTGATACATTTTTTCTTTTAATTTCAAATTAATTTCATTAAAATGTGTTAATATATCTTCCATTTCGCCTTCAATTTCTTTTTCTATTCCAATTTGCATTAATTCTTCATCTACATTTTCACAATATTTTGATGTTAAAGAAGATATATTCATACCATTAAAAAATACACTTTTAATAGTTTTCATATCATATCTAATTAATTCTTTTTTTATAAAGTATGCAAAATATGCAAACAATTTAACTATTTGTATTAGTTCAATTTTTCCGTTTTTTACATCTTCTAACGTTTGATCAATAATGTCTGAAAATTGATCATCTGGTATTTTCCAATATTCTTCAGTAAGAAGTCTTTTATATCCAGGCAGTTGAGCAATATCTATAGTGTTTTTTATAACCTCCATATTTTCTTTAAATACTTTCATATCAAAAATACGTGTACGTACATATTTTTCTATAAATTTAAAGAAACGATATTCAGCTTTAAAGTTATAATAATAATTATTATCAAATTCTTTTATATAAAATTGCCTATTATCCATAAATACTCTTGATGAAACTAATATAGCTTTATATTCTTCATTACTGTTAATATTAACAAACTTGTCTTTGGTAATTTTACCTGCTTTAATTTCAAAAGAAATAGCTATGGTAAAGATAAGCATTGTTTGTAATATTTTATGATTTATGTTAGGATACGCTTTTGTTACCATATCAAATATTTTTTTAAAGTCGTTTAGTGAATGTTTTAGTATACGTAAATTTCTAGTACCACTTTTATTAAATGTAGATACTATTAAATTTGTATTTTCTCTTAGGAATCTAATTAAATCTTTATAGTTTTCATATCTCATTAAAATTCCATTTATTATATAGTTAAACTCTGGAGCATATTCAAAAGTTTCTCCTATTAATTTTTCTTTTATTCTTTCATAGTCATTAGCTTTATCAAAAACATATTCTATAGTGTCACGTATTCTTTCAACCATAGGTTTATCTGTTTTCATTGTTAGTTTATTTTCTTTATCTAATAAATAAGTAGCAATAAAGGTTTTAAGCTCTAGATTACTATTTTTTAATTTAGTTGAAAGTTCTTTTTCATTACAAATAATTATTGTTTTTATATGGTCATGTTCTACAAAGTTATTAATATATCCTAATATATCTATAACATCTACATTTGCTCTTTCTAGGTCATCAAAACATAACACTTTATCATCTGTAGTAAAAAATTGTGCATAATCTACTTTGTCTCCATTTTGAGTAACTCCAAAAAAGTTTGCCATGTCTAAACCTGTTTTTGCATATTCAGGAATGTTACGTACTCCATTACTACCCATAAATTTTTTTAAATTTTTGTCCATTAATTGAGTGGTTTCTATAAATATTTTTTTGCTAATATCTTCTAGGTTTGAAATTCCATATAAAGACATATAAATAGCTGTTAATTTTTTGCCATTTACTTGCATTGTTTCTATTTGTGGTTTTATTTTGTTGTTCCAAAAATATGTTTTTCCGCTTCCCCACTCGCCATTAATCATAATAGCATAATCCGTATAGTCTGCTCTTACATAATCTAAAATACTTTCTACTAAATCTTCCATATCTTTTCCTCTCTTTTGTATTTTTTATATTTAAATATCTTTTGCTATTGTTAATATTGATACATTACATTTTTGTTGTTTTAACATTTTTGCACATTCATTAACAGTAGCTCCTGTTGTATAAATATCATCTAAAATTAAAATGTTTTTTTGTTTTATTATTTGAGCATTTTTAAGTTTATATGCATTTTTTACATTTTCTATTCTTTGCTTTTTATTTAAAGTACTTTGTATTTTATTATCTTTTATTTTAATTAATATATCTTTTTTATATTGTATATTTTTTATATTTTTTGCAATTAGTTTTGCTATTAGTTCTGTTTGATTATATCCTCTTTTTGCTATTTTTACCTTTGTCATTGGAACTGAAATTATTATATCATATTTTTTTAAAAAACCACATATTTTTTTATTTTTTATAAAAAATTCACAAAACATATTAGAAAGGTATGGTTTATTTTCAAATTTATATTGTATTATTTTTTCTCTGATAATTCCTTTGTATAAAAAAAGATATGCATGATAATCAAAATATTTAGTTTTGTCTTTTTTGCAATTATCTATTTTATTACAAAAAAGATTTGAATTTTCTATATTTTTTAAACATTTTAAGCATAAATAATTTTTTTCTATTTTTTCACATATTCCACATGCTTTTGGAAAAATAAAACAGAGACATTCTTCTAAAAAGTTCATAAAAACCTCCTAAAAGTAGTGCCCCTTATTTTCTAAATATTTTTAAGCTTAAATTCTAATCCTGTGTTTCTTTTTTTACTATCTGCATTTTGAATCATAAATTCAATTATATTTGGATTACCTATTAGTATTAATATTTTTTTAGCTCTCGTCATTGCAGTATATAGTAATGTTCTTGTTAGTAACATTGGTGGTGCCTGCATAATAGGCATAATTACAACATCGAATTCACTTCCGTTGGGCTTTATGTACAGTTATACAATAGCTATGTTCTATTTGTTCTAGTTCTTCAAAATTATACCATACCAATTTATTATCATCAAATTTAATTTTAACTTTTTTATCAGTTTCGTCTATCTTTAAAATAGTGCCATATTCACCATTAAATACCCCTTTTCCTATTTCTAAAGTTCCTTCTTTTTTTTCCCAATATATGTCATAGTTGTTTTTTGTTTGCATAATTCTGTCTCCTTCTCGGAAAACAAAATCTAAAAATTTTCTTTCTATTTTTCCTTCTGATGGTGGGTTTATTACTTTTTGTAAGCTTTTATTAAGTTCTTTCGTTCCTAGTTCTCCTTTTTTAGTTGGACTAATTACTTGAATGTTATCAATAAAATCATAATTATAACTTTTTTTTAGCCTTCCATTACATAAAGATATTATATTTTCTACTATCTTTAGTTTATTATTTTCTTTTATAAAGAAAAAGTCTTCTAATAGTTCTTTTTCTTCACTTTCTTGTGTTAAAAAGTTGTATCCTTCATTTACTTTATGGCTGTTTAATATTATTTTGCTTTTAGCAGCTTGTCTAAAAATTTTATTTAAAGTAATTGTTGTAATTTTTTCTGAGTTAATAATATCTTTTAATACATTTCCTGGACCTACTGATGGTAATTGATTAATATCTCCTACGAGTATTAATTTTGTTCCTTTATAAATAGCTTGTAATAAATAGTTCATTAAAAATATATCTACCATAGACATTTCGTCTACTATGATTATATCTGCATCTATTGGTTCTATTTCTATATTTGGTTCTATATTTTGAAGTTCGTCTGAATTTGTTTTTCCTATTTCAAGTAACCTATGTAACGTTTTAGCTTCTTCTCCTGTTGTTTCAGTCATTCTCTTTGCTGCTCTACCTGTTGGTGCACAAAGTACTACTTTTTTTCCTTCTTGTTTATACAATTCTATAATAGTTTTTATTATTGTAGTTTTTCCTGTTCCTGGCCCTCCGGTAATTATACAAACATTATTATCTTGTATTGATTTTATAGCTTCTATTTGTTTTTCTGATAATTCAAGGTCAGAATTTTTTTCTATTTTTTTTAGTTTTTTGTCAAAGTTACTAATTTGTTTTATATTTAAATAATTATTTAATTCTATTAAATTCTCTGCAACATTTTTTTCTGCTAAATAATAATTTGCTAAATATACCCATTCTTGTTTATCTCTATCTTCTAATATTATTTCTTTTTTGGTTTGCAAAAATATAATATTGTTTTCTATATTATCTTCTGAAATATTTAATAATTCTTTTACAAATTGTACTAAATTTTCATAAAGTACCGCACAATGCCCATTATTAGTAGATAATTTTAATGCATATTTTATTCCACTTTTTATTCGTTCGTTATTTTCTAGATCTATTCCCATTTTTAACGCCATATTATCAATTTGTGCAAAATTTATTTTTGAGGCTACATCAATTAATAAATATGGATTTACTTCTATTAATTTTATAGTATTTGGCCCTAATTTTTTGTAAATATTCTCAGCACTTTGTGGCCCTATTCCAAATTTTTCTAAATAACTTACTATTTGCCAAATATCCCAGCTTTCATTAAAACTTTTAGATATCTCTATAGCTTTTTCTTGTGTAATTCCTTTTATTGTAGCTAATTTTTCGGGCTCATATTTTAAAATATGTATTACTTCTTTTCCAAAAGTTTTAACCATTTTTTTTGCTGTAGCTGGTCCAATTCCTTTTAATTTACCATTTGCTAAATAGTTCTCTAATGCTTCTAATGATTCTGGTATTATTTTTTCAAATGTTTGAATTTTAAATTGTCTTCCATATTCAGGATGTTCTACAAAATTTCCTATTATTTTTAGATTGTCTCCTTTTTCTATAAATGGCAAATACCCCACTATTGTAATTTCTTCTTCTTCTGTTTCAATAATAGCTATCATATAACTATTAATTTCATTTCTATAAATAATATCTTTTATTTCTCCTTTTATCTCCAAAGCTTTTACCTCTTATGTTTTATTTATGTTATTTTATCCTTATTTTGTTTTTTTTACAATAGTTATGTAAAAATTATTTTACTTCATCTATATTATCTATTAAATTTTTACAGTCTTTCCAATTTGATATTTTTATATTGTCATAAGATTTAGATAATTTTTCTATTATGAATTTTGTATCATCAGTTGAATCTAAATCTACTATTATTATATCTTTTATATTTTCTTCTTTTCCATATATGGTTTTAAATAAAAATGAACGCAAAAATCCCTCTATTTTGTTTTCTTGATTTTTTGCAGCAATAATAACATATATTCCATCTGCTTTTAAGTTTGTATATGTATATGTATAAATTACTTGTTTTATAATTTCTATTAATCCATATATGGCTAAAGTCCATAAAATTCCGCTTAATATATAATTTAACATATTATAGTCCCCTTCTAGAAAACTTGCTTTTATTTTATTTTATGCAATTTTAAAATTTTAGTTACTTTTATTGAAAATAAAAACTTTGACATCACAATTAAATTGTTATATACTAAAAATATGAAAAAGGTTATTGTTGATAAAAAATATAATGAAAAAAAATTAAATAGCTTTTTATTAAATACTTTTGAAGGTCTTAGTATGAATACTTTGTATAAGGCTTTACGCAAAAAAGATATTAGAGTAAATGATGTTAAAGTTTCAACTAATATAACTGTATATGCTGGAGATAATATAAAGATTTATGTACCTGATGAGCAATTGTTTTCTCAAAAAAACTTCAAAATTGATATAGTTTATGAAGATGAAAATATTGTTGTTATAAATAAGCCAGTAGAAATTGAAGTTATTGGAGAAAATAGTTTAACTTCTAAATTAATAAAATATTATAATTCTAAAAATGTTTTTATTAAACCTTGTCACCGTTTAGATAGAAATACTACAGGTTTAGTTTTATTTGCAAAAAATGAATTTTCTTTAAATATTTTATTAAATAAGTTTAAAAACCGTGAAATAGAAAAACATTATCGTGCTTTAGTCTATGGTATTCCTAGTAAAAGTGAAAGTATTTTAACAGCTTACTTGTTTAAAGATGCAAAAAAATCTTTTGTATATATTAGTGATGTACCTAAAAAAGGTTATGAAAAGATTATTACTTCATACAAAGTTATAAATTCAAATAAAAAAAATAATACTAGTATCTTAGACATTAATTTAATTACTGGTAAAACTCACCAAATTAGAGCTCATTTAGCTCATATTGGTTTTCCTATTATTGGAGATGGAAAATATGGTAATGGAGAAATTAATAAAAGGTTTAAATATAAATATCAACAACTTTGTAGTTATTCTATTAAATTTTGTTTTACTACAAATAGCGGAATATTAGATTATTTAAATAACAAAAAAATAGAAATAAACAAGTCATAAAATCATCTATTAATAAATGATTTTATGACTTGTTTTTATTTAATAATTTTTTCAAATTCTTCTGTTGAAATAACTTCTTTTTCTATTAAAGTTTGAGCTACTTTGTTTAATTTATCCATATTATTGGCTAATATTGTTTGAGCTTTTACATATGCTGTATCTAGTATAACTTTTACTTCAGCTCCTATAGCATCTCCAAATTTTTCTCCTAGTATTTGTAATTCATATGGATCTTTTTCTGTATTAATAGATATTGGACCCAAATTGTCACTCATTCCATATTTAGTAATCATATCTTTTGCAATTTGTGTTGCTACTTCAATATCATTGCTAGCTCCTGTTGATATATCATTTAATACTAATTTTTCTGCTGCTCTACCCCCAAGTAAAGCTACTATTTTTTCTTCCATTTCTGTTTTTGAAATATAATATTTGTCTTCATTTGTTTTATACATTGTATATCCGCCAGCTACTCCTCGTGGAATAATAGATATTTCTTTTATGTCTTTTTGAGATTCTAACTGACTACTAACTATAGCATGTCCTGCCTCGTGATATGCGGTTAATTTTTTATCTTTTTCTGGTATTACTCTACTTTGTTTTTCTAGACCAACTGTTACCTTTTTTACTGCACTTTCTATATCTTCATGTGTTATTGCTTCATGATTTTTTATTGTAGCTATAATTGCTGCTTCATTTAGTATATTTGCAAGTTCTGCTCCTGTAAAACCTGCTGTATCTCCTGCAATGTCTTTTAAACTAACATCATCATCAAATTTTTTGCCTTTTGCATGAATTTTTAATATTTCCTCTCTGCCACGCATATCTGGTAAGGCTATAGTAATTCTCCTATCAAATCTTCCTGGTCTTAGTAATGCTTTATCTAACATTTCTGGTCTATTTGTTGCAGCAAGTACTATTATGGTTTCTTCTGTATCAAATCCATCCATTTCAACTAATAATTGATTTAATGTTTGGTTATTTTCTGTTTCTGCTCCACTGCCGCTTGTTCTTCTTGAACCTATAGCATCTATTTCATCTATAAACACAATACAAGGTGAAATTTTTTTAGCTTTTTCAAATAGTTTTCTAACACGTGATGCTCCAAGACCAGCAAACATTTCTATAAATTCAGAACCACTCATAGAAATAAATGGAACTTTTGCTTCTCCTGCTATAGCTTTTGCTATTAATGTTTTACCTGTTCCTGGCTGTCCACAAAGCAATACTCCTCTTGGAATTTTTGCTCCCATTTCATAGAATTTTTTAGGCTCCTTTAAAAAGTTTACTATTTCTATCATTTCTGTTTTTTCTTCATCTAGTCCTGCTACATCATCAAATTTAACTTTAGATTTAGTAGTTTCAGAATCATATATTTTTCCTTTATCTCCCCAACCTTGCATTTTAAATACTAATATAAATAACACTACTAGTAATATTGTTGGTAATAAAGAAAAACCATATTGAAAAATTGAAAAGAATACATTTTGTGGTTTTTGGTTTAATTCTATATTACTTCCTTCAAGTTTTTTATTTTGAACTAATTCTATAAAAGCCTGATTACTTGGAATTAAAACAGTTTTTTCTTCTTCTTCTCCTCTTATTTTTACTTTAGCAATAGTACTTCCTGTTGTCATCTCTATTTTTTCTATATTACCTTCATCAATTTGTTTTATTAATTCTGTATATGTCATATTGTTTTCTTCTTTTTGGTTATTGGAATTTATTAGCCAAATAGTAAGTATTGCTACAGCTAAAATTAATAGTATTGTAATAATTATATAAATTATTTTATATGAATTTTTGTTTTCTTCATTTTGTTTTTTTTCGTCATTCATACTTATTTTATCTCCTTCGCTTTATTTTAAGAATTTTCTATTTTAATATTAGCTTGAGGTTCTGGATTTTGTTCTCCTTTAGAAGAGTCTTTTTTATCTCCTGATTTTTTTTTCTTTTCTTCTTGTCTTTGTTTTTCGTCTTTTTTACGTACTCTTTCTCTTTCTTCTTCTTCTTTTTTTTGTCTTTCTTTTTCTTCCATTTCTTGTCTTACTTTTTCTTGTTCTTTTATAATTTTAGAAAGTTCTATTTGCTTTTTTATTAAATCCGCTTTAATCATTAAAATAGCTGTAATAATATAAATACAAGTAATAGTCATATACATAATAGAAAAATATTTAATAGTATATCCTGTTAAAGTGTTTATAATTATATAAATTAAGTTTAAAATTATAGGTAATGTTAAACTATGTATAGCTATATTATATATACTTCTATATCTCATTCTTAAATTTGAAATTATTCCAGTAATATAACCTATCATAGAATATAAAATAGCATCTAATAGTACTGTGGATAAATAAATAATAAATAAATATATATACATTGCAAGAAAAAATGATATATATATATAATAAATATTATTTCCAGATAAAATATTAATTATATCTTGCTTATCTAATTTTACTAAATTAAATTGATTTGCTATGTCTGTTAAAGAAATAGTTGTTAATATTGATGACATATTTGTTTTTAGTATAACCTTATCTTGTAATATTATTATTCCATTGTAATAACTTTTTATTTCTTCTTCATACTTAGATATTTGTTCATTAGATATATTTTCAGATGTATCTATTATTACTTGTCCTTCAAATAAATTATCTACATTTTGCTTTGTTTTTATATATAATTTTCCTTCTTTAAATTCAAGTGTTTCAATATTATTGTTAATATAATTTTTTATTGTATTTAAAGTATTGCTAAATTTATAAGTTGTTGTTATAGTTAAGAAGAAAGTAAAAATTAACATTATAGTTACTATATAAAATATTGTGCTTTTGGTTTTTTGTATTGCTAACTTTTGATAATCTTCTAATCCAAATATACTTATTTTTAATTTTTTCCAAAATGAAATTTTTACTTCTTCTTCCACTATTTTTTAATTCCCTTCTTTATTATAATAATATTATTTTAATTATGCTTTTTCTACAAGCATGCCTTCTTTGCTATCTTTAATAATATATCCTTTTTGTTTTAAAATATCTCTAATTTCATCTGATAAAGCCCAATCTTTATTTTCTCTTGCTTTTTTTCTTTTTTCTATTAACTCTTTTATTTCTTCTGGTAATTCTACTTTTTTGCTTTCATCTAAATATTTTTTACTATTTTCTAAGTCTAGTCCTAATACTTTATCAAATTTTAATAAAAGATTTGCTAATTGTTTTGATTTACTGTTGTTTCTTACAATCTCCCACACAATTCCCATAGCAGCAGGCATATTTAAATCATCATTTATTGTTTCCAAGAATTTATTTTCATATTCTTTTATTTGTTTTTCTTCTATATTTTCTTTGCCTTCTAAATGTTTTAAAAATCCTTCTCTTAAACGCATTAATGCTTTTTGAGTAGCTAAAGCAGTTTCAAATGTAAAATTTAATTTTGTACGGTAATGAGCAGTAAAACAAAATAGTTTATATGCTAGTGGTTCAATTTCTCTTTCTTGTAAATTATCTAAAGTATATGTATTTCCTAATGATTTTGACATTTTTCCGCCATCTACTTGTAAAAATTCAACATGCATCCAAAATTTAGCAGGAATTTTTCCTGTTAGTCCTTTGCTTTGAGCTATTTCATTTTCATGATGTGTTGGAATATGATCAATTCCTCCAGTGTGAATGTCAAATTGATCTCCTAAGTATTTTTTTCCCATAGCAGAACATTCTATATGCCATCCTGGATAAGATAACCCCCAAGGGCTTTCCCATTTCATTATATGATTTTCAGGTGCTTTAATCCATAATGCAAAATCGTATGGACTTTTCTTTTCTATATCAACATCAACTCTTGCTCCTGCAATTTGTTCATCTATTTTTCTGTTTGACAATACAGGATATTTATCTAGTTTTGAAATATCAAAGTAAATTCCTTTACTAGTTTCATAAGCATAACCATTTTTTATTAATCCTTGAACAAATTCAAGCATTTCTGCAATATGTTCTGTTGCTTTTGCTATTATTTCAGGTTTTTCTATATTAAGTCTTTCCATATCTCTAAAAAATATATCTGTATAATATTTTGCAATTTCATATGGATTTTTATTTTCTTTTCTTGCTGCTTTTTCCATTTTGTCTTCACCTTCATCTGCATCAGATTCTAAATGTCCAACATCTGTAATATTCATAACATGTTTTAAATTGTATCCATTATATTCTAAAACTCTTCTTAATGTATCCATAAAAATATATGCTCTGAAGTTTCCTATATGTGCATAGCTATATACAGTTGGACCACAAGAGTAAATACGTACGTTTTTTTGCTCTAATGGTTTAAAAATTTCTTTAGTTCTTGTTAACGTATTATATAATTGTATTGGCATAAACTCTCTCCTTTAATTTTTTATGTTATTTTATTGTGTGTTATTAGATGTTTCTGTATTATTTGAAGATACTTGTTCATTGTTTTCACTATTTGTAACTTCGTTATTACCTGGGCTTTCTGTATTCTCACTTGGTTTTTCTGTGTTTGTAGGGTCTTCCACAGGTGGTTTAGATTCAATTCTATTTATAGTAATTACTATAGCTGTACCTTTTTGTACTTTTGTTCCTTCTGCTAAACTTTGTCTTATAACTATTCCATTTTTTTGGTCACTGTGGGTTTCATAAATTACTTGAATATTTAAATCTGCTAATATAGTTTTAGCTTCTGTTTCAGTTTTACCTATTACATTACTTATTATTATTGTATTTGATTCTTCTGTATGAATATTACATTTTTCTTCTGGTACCTCATATTTGTCACTTCCACTTACTGGTGACCAATTTACATTATTTTCTTTTTCAGGTTTTGCCGTGTATAATTTTTCTTCAGTTTCTAAACAAAATTCTGTTGCAATCATTCCAGATTCTTTACATATATCTAGTTTTACATGTCCGTCACAAGCTTTTGGTACTGTTCCCTTTACAAAATATTCTGTATAAGTGTTTTTACAATTTGCTGTTGCTAATTTTCCACTATTTCTACATACTTTTGCAGTTACAACTCCACTTGGTTTTGAAAAACGCTTACCTTCTAATTCTTTGTGTACTTGTTTCATAACTCCAGCCCAAATATTTTTAGCTGCACTAGTATTATTTACAGACCATTGATTTGTATATCCATATCCATACCAAACTGCTGCAGCATAATATGGTGTATACCCGCAAAGCCATTTATCTGTTCCAGATTCTGTTGTACCTGTTTTGGCAGCCACATCCATTCCTGAAATTGCACATTCTGGAGCAGTTCCGCTATAACCTGTAACAACATCTGTTAAAATGTCTGAAATAATAAATGCATTTGCTTCTGAAATAACTCTTCTTTTTTCTTGTTGTGGTTCTAATATGGTATTACCTTCGCTATCTACTAATTTTTTATAAAATGTTGGTTCTATATATTCGCCACCATTTGCTAATGTAGCATATGCTGCTGCCATTTGTAACGTGCTTGACCCATGTGTTGCTCCACCAATAGCTAATGTTAGTCCATCTTCTCCTTCAACATAAGTGTCTAATCCAAATTCTTTTAAGTATTGTATTGCTGTTTTAGTTCCTACATTTATCATTATTTTTAAATTAACAATATTTGATGAAGTTTCTATGGCTTTTCTAACTGTACATAAACCTTGATAACCACCTGCATTTTTAGGTATATATGTTAAACCTTTGAATTTTGTTCTTACATCATCATATACTGTTGATGCAGTTATTATATTTTCTTCTAATCCTGGTGCAATATTTGCTAAAGGTTTTATAGAAGATCCTGTTTGTCTTTCTTTTGATGTAGCATAATTGTAGTCTTCTCCTTGGTCTTCTTGTAAGTCTCCACCCATTGCTACAACATAACCAGTTGAAGGTTCTATAATTGTCATACCTGCATTCGTTCTAATTGTTACTTTTTCTGATTTTCCGTCTTCATTTTTTACTGTTGTTGTTCTTGTTTCTACATATTTATCTTTCGCCATTTCTTTTATTACTAAGTTTTGTATAGAAGAAACTTGAGTTGTGTATAACCTATAACCACTAGACTTAATAATAGATGTTGCTTCATCTATATCTATATCTTTTTCTTCTGCTAAGTCTTTTGCTGCTTGATTTACTGCTTCTACTACAAAGTATGAATTATTTCCAATTTCAATTTTCCCTTTTTTAAATTCAAATCCATTTTCTACTTTTGCAACAGCTTCATTATATAATTGTTCTGCTTCTTCTGGGTTATCACTAATTCTATTTTGTTCTTTCATAAACTGTAAAACTAATTTTGTTCTTGATTTTATTAATTCAGTATGATCTTCTTCTTTGTCATAAGGATCATACATATTAGGAGCATTATTAATACCTGCTAAAAATGCTGATTCTGCTAAATCTAAGTCTTTTGCTGATTTATCAAAATAATATCTTGCCCCATATTCTACTCCATGTAAATCATTTCCACCAACAAATATAATGTTTAAGTACTTTTCTATAATTTGTGTTTTATTTAGCAAACTTTCAATATGATAAGCTCTTGACATTTCACGTATTTTTCTTTCTATTCCTTCTGTTCCAGAATCTGCTTTGTCTTTCATAATATTTTTAACTAGCTGTTGTGTAATAGTACTTCCTCCACCAACATTAGAACTATCCCCACCATTTAATATGTAACTTATAGTTGCTTTTGCTGTTCTTAATATATCTACACCTGAATGTTCATAAAATCTTTTATCTTCTATAGCTATATATGCATTTGGTGTATATTTACCCATTTGATCTATAGTAATTACTTTTCTATTTCCGTCTCCTTCTCCTGCAGAAAGTAATGCTATTTGTTTTTCCTCTGAGTCATATACTTCTGTATTTCCATTAGCTATTAGTTCTTCTTTAGTAATGGCCCATTGATCTCCAAAAAATATTCCTGCAAAAATTCCTACTCCTGTAAGTATTGCTACTACTATTAATGCCAAAATTATTAAAATTACTTTTTTTAATATAGGATGTTTCTTTTTATTAGTTTTTTTTGCGCTTTTATTCTCTTTTACTTTATTTTGTTTTGCTTCACTTGTGTTTTTCTTTTTGCTTCTCATTAATATATCCTCCTTTGGATAAATTTTAACATATTTATTATATAATATATTATATAAAATGGAAAGTATTTTAATAAATTTTTAGCTTTTTTCTTATCTATAATATTTTCTTCCTATTTTTAAAGTTTGATTTGCAAATTTGGGAAAAATTAAAATAGAACTAATTAATAGTGTTAATTAGTTCTACTCTTATATTGTTTTTAATAATTTTATTTAACATATTCATTTAATGGTTTTACTCTATAATTTAGTTCTCCAAATTTATCTGTTGTTACATATCCTGGTGTACTATTAATAACATCTGGTATACGGTTTACAATAGTTGCACAAGTTAATTCTACTGTTGCAGGCTTAGCTACTACTATTGTTGTATCTGGCTCTCCATAGATTGTCCATTCATTTTTGTCATAGTCTTCTTTAGAATATACTTTTCCTATACATTCTGTTTCAAGTGTAATCCCTTCTTTAGTTGTTGTTGTAACTACTGCACTCATACCTGTAGCATCTCCTGCTTTTACTGTCATTCCTAAAGTTGTAGAATATATATCTTCTTTATATGTTTGTGGTACTGTTTTTTGTGTTTGACTTTCAACTGTTAAACCTAATTTAGAACATAACCAACCATTTACATTCCACATATATGATGGCAAATATTCTCCTGCTTCAATTACTTTTTGTCTTTCTTCATCACTTATTTTATCTACTGAAGCTACTTGTTCGTCAAATTCTTTCATTGTTAATCCTGAACCATGTGCTTTTGCTAATGCAATTCCATAGTCTTCTACATTGTAACTAGAGCTTCCTTTTATTTTTGTAATTTTTTGTGTAGATCCTGCTATGGAACTTATTAGTTGTCCCCAATATATATCTTGATATCCACTTCCTGTAATAGTACATCCTGTTTGTTTAGCCATTTCATCTAGTTCTTTTGTTATTGTAGGATTTGAATTTCCTGGGTAAAATGCTTCTTCACAAGTTGTTATAGCGTTTATTCCTAATTTAGCACAAAGCATCAAACTGTCTTTTACATCTGCTATTAAACTCATTGTAGTAACTATAGCAATGTCTGGTTTTACTTGTTTTAACATTTCTTCAGCATTTTCTAATGCTGTTACAGTTACATTGTTTTTTTCTTCTCCCATTATTTCGCCTATGTCTTTACCAATGACTGCTGGGTTTACATCAATAGCTCCAACAATTTCTCCACCTTTTTCATAAACATATCTCATTGTATATACTGCCATTTTTCCAGTTCCAAATTGTACAACTTTTACTTTTCTATTCATTTTTATCCTCCTTTTTCCCAAATTTATAGGGTTAATTATTATATATGAATTATATACTAAAAATTATTTTATATACAATAGCTTTTTAAAAAAAAGAACAAATAGCATTCCATATACCCTCAAATAATTTTGATATAATATCAATAATTGTTTTTATAATAGCATTTGATTCATAAAAATCTACTAATATTTTATGTGTTGGTGGGAAAAACCATATTAATAAAAAAATTATTACCATAATTAAAATTGTTTTTAATAATTCTTTAAATCTTTTCCAAGTCCATTTATATTTTATTTTATAACCTAAACTTCTTAAATACCCTTCATATGCTTGTTGATATTTTTGTTGATATTCATTTTGTATTTCATTAATTTTTTGTTTTATTTTTTCTAAGTCTTCTTGAGTATGTTCTTGTTTGTTAGTTTGCTTAATATTATTAATATATGGTTCTGAATTATTTTGAGTTTGACTATTCTGTGTTTGATTTTTTTTAATTTCTTCTTGTTGTCTTTTAATTTTTAATTCTTCATCATAATTTTTTCTTTTTTCATCATCACTTAATATTTCATATGCTTCGTTTATCTCTTTCATTTTATGTTCGGCTTTTTCTTTATCTTCTTCTTTTTGTAGGTCAGGATGATACTTTTTAGCTAATACTTTATATGCTTTTTCTATTATTTCTTTTGAAGCTGTTTCACTTACTTCTAATAGTTCATATAGTGTTTTCATTTTTCCCCCATATTTTAAATTTTAACTATTAATAGTATATCATTTTTTATAAAAAAAGCATAGTATTTTTTTCTTTTATATGATATAATTTTAAAGGTTATTTATTTTTATGTACATGATAGGAGTTGAAAACTTTGAAATTAACACAAGATGGAGAAATTTTGGCAGAGAATAAGGTTTTAATTTTATATATTTTAAATAAACTAGATGAACCTGTTACTAATGATGCTTTATTAAGATTGGTATTATCTGTTATGGATATGAATTATTTCTATTTTCAACAATTTTTGTTAGATTTAATAGAAAAAAGATATATTATTTGTTTTGATATGGATAAAAAAAATGTATACCAAATTACAGATAAGGGTAAACAAACTTTAGAATTAACCAACGATATTATTCCTGGAATAATTAAATTAAAAGTTGATACTTCTTTTGCAAAAGAATTACATGAAACAGCTCAAAAGGAATCTATTATAGCTGAATTTACGCCTTTGGGTGAAAACGAATATACTGTTACTTGTAAAATTAATGAAAATAATAATTGTATTTTTGAAATTAATGTATTTGCTGGCTCTCGTGATGAAGCTAAAAAAATTGTAGATAATTGGAAAGAAAACGCTTATAAAATTTATCCTGAAATTTTACATTCACTTAATAATTAAAACCAAAAAGTTGTTGTTTAAAAAACAACAACTTTTTATTTATTTACACATTTTTTCTATGTTTTCTATAATTTTTTCTATAGAAATATCTATATTTTCTTTTTCTGTTCTTCTTTTTAGTTCTACTAAATTGTCATTTACCTTTTTTCCTACTGTGATTCTAATTGGTATACCTATTAAATCCATATCATTAAATTTAACGCCTGGTCTTTCTTTTCTATCATCTAAAATAGTTTCTATTCCCATAGAATTTAAAGTGTTGTATAAATTATTTGCAGTTTCTAATTGTTTTGTATCTTTTGAATCAATAAGTACTATTCCTACTTTATATGGTGCAATACTCATTGGCCATATAATTCCTTTTTCATCATTATTTTGTTCTACTACTGCTGCAACTATTCTTTCTACTCCAATTCCATAGCACCCCATAACTACTGGCTTTAATTCATTATTCTCATCTAAGTAGTTTAATCCTAAGCTTTCAGAATATTTTGTTCCAAGTTTAAAAGTATTTCCTACCTCTATTCCTTTTTTAAATATAAGATGTCCTTGGCAATTTGGGCACTTATCTCCTTCTTTTACATTTTTAATATCATCTATTATTTCAACTTTAAAATCTTCTATATTTACATTTGTATAATGATAATCTGTTTCATTTGCTCCAACTATAAAATTACTCATGTATTTAATAGCACTGTCCATAATAACAGGAATATTTAAGCCTATTGGTCCTGCAAATCCAACATTTGCTTTTGTTATTCTCATAACATCTTCTGCTTCTGCTAAATTAATTTCTTGTGCTTTTAATAATTTAGCTAGTTTCGTTTCGTTAATTTCTCTATCTCCTGGTACTAAACAAGCATAAAAATCATTATTTATTTTATAAATAAGTGTCTTTACAAATTTATCTTTTGGCTTTCCTAAAAATTTACTAATTTCTTCTATTGTTCCAGCATTTGGTGTATAAACTTTTTCTAATTTTTGTTTTGGTTCTTTATCTATTTCTTTATCTATACATCTACTTACTTCAATATTTGAAGAGTAGTTACAATTATCACATAAAACAAGAATATCTTCTCCAGTATCTGTTATAGCTTGAAATTCTTCTGAAAGTAATCCTCCCATAACTCCGGTGTCGGCTCTTACTACTACATAATTCAATCCAACTTTTTTACATATTTTATTATAAGCATCAAATTGCTTTTGGTAAGATTTATCTGATTCTTCTTGATTAATATCAAAACTATATGCGTCTTTCATTGTAAATTCTCTTGTTCTAATTAGTCCAAGTCTTGGTCTTACTTCATCTCTGTATTTGTTTCCTATTTGATATAATGTGTATGGAAAATCCTTATATGAATGTGATTTCATTGTTGCTGCTAATACAAAAAATTCTTCATGTGTTGGTCCTAATACATATGGTCTATTATACCTATCATTTAGTTTAAATATTGATGGACCAAAAGCCTCATATCTTCCTGACTTTTGAAATAACTCTATAGGTAATAACATTGGCATTGTAACTTCTTTTGCTCCTGTTTCATTCATACATTCTCTAATTATATTTTTTACATTTTCTACAACTTTTTGTCCTAATGGTAATTTCATATAAATACCATTCCCTACTTTTTTAAACATTCCACTTTTAACAAGTAAATTACCACTTACTGATTCTTCATCTTTTACATCTTCTCTTAAAGTATAAAAAAAGTTTTCACTTAATTTCATATCCTATCTTCCTTCCTATTTTTAATTTTCTTGTTTACTAGTTCCTGTTTTTGGCATTGGAGCCTCTTGCTCTTCTTGTTTTACTTTTGTTGCTTGCTTTTCTTGTATAGTGTTTTCTGCATTGTTTTTGGTATTATTCTCTGCCTTTTTATTTTCTATTATTTCATCTATTACTATTTGCCTATTTTCATCTAATTTATATCTAGGTAAATCTGGTAATTCATTTAAATTTCCAAAGCCAAAAATTCTTAAAAATTCAGAAGTTACACCATAAGTACTAGGTCTTCCTGGAGCATCTAACTTTCCTGTTTCTTCTATTAGGTTATAGTCTAATAATTTATATATTGTTCCATCTGAGTTAACCCCTCTTATAGCTTCAATTTCTGCTCTTGTTATTTTAGGGTTATAAGCAATAATTGCAAGTGTTTCTATTGCTGCTTGTGACAAATTTGGTTTATTTCTTTTATCTAAAATAGTATATAAATATTCATAGTAGTTTTGTTTCGTACATAGTTGGTATGATTCTTCTATACTTACTATTTGAAGTCCTCTGTTTTCATTTTTATAATCTTCCTTCATACTTTCTACTATTTTAATAATTTCTTCTGAACTTACTTCTAAGGCTAACATTAATTCTGTTATTTTAACCTCTCTACCAGCTGCAAAAAGTATAGCTTCTATTATTCCTTTTGATTTATTTATTTCCATTTGTTTTCTCACATTCTTTTATTTTAAAATTCCTATATATTATCACACGAATAAAGCTTTATGTCAAGAATTTTGATATTTGCTATTTACTTATTTTTAATTGACATCATATTAATACTGTGATAGTATTAACATAGTTAAAATAGATTGGAGTGATTTTTATGAAAGAAAATGAAGACATTCTAGATAACCAAGAAAAAAAAGATATAAAAGAGCAAAAAAAAATAGATATTGTTACAGGTGATGGCAATTTAAATATCTCTCCTGTTTATGAACATATTGAAGTAGAAAAACCTAAGCCTAAAGATTCCAGAAAAGTGGTTATTCCTGAAGTAAAAGATAATGTTAATAAAAAATAATGCACTAAAATTTAGTGCATTGTTTTTATTTAAATAGCTTCTTGTTTTTCTTCACTATTTACTTCTTTATTTGCAACTTCTAGACTAGCTACAGATACTTCATAGGCAACCTTTTTTTCTACAGTTCCATCTTCATGTTTTTTTTCATATTCTCTTGATTGAACTCTACCTACTATTTTAACTTCTGTTCCAACTGCTACGTTTTCACAAAATCTTGCATTTCGTCCCCAAGCAATACAAGGAATGTAATCTGATTTATTATATGCTCTATTTACAGCTAATAATATATCTGAAATTTCTCTTCCAAATGGTGTTTTACGGTAAATTGGTTTTTTGCAAATATACCCGTCTAAAACTACTTCATTTGAAATATATTCTTTCTTTACTTCTATTTCTTCTTCATTTTCTATAAATTGAATGTCTTTTACAAATACTGTTAAAATTAATTTACTTTTTTTTCTATCATAACTATTATAAGATCTAAATTGTACATCAATTTGTAAGTTTTCTCCCACTTTGATATCTTTAATTGTTAATAGTCTTTCTGAAATAGTCACTGGAATAACATCCGCATTTCCACTTAAACGTGGTACACTTAAATTAAATATGTAAAATTTTTCTCCATAAATTTCGTGACTAAATTTTTTTTCGCTTGTTACCTTTCCAACCAATATTAAATGGTTATTATCATCATAGTTTGTATTCAATTTAATTTCCTCCCTACCTTTGTTTCTTATTTTAGTTTATTCATAGTATGTATAATTTAGACTATTTACTAGTCACAATCTATATTATACTATTTTTTTTTGGATTTGTCTACATAAAATGTTAATTTTTTCTTATTTTGTAGTAAAAATACATTTTAAAAATTATTTTTCTGCATATAAAAGTCTATTTTATGGCTTTTTATATTCAGTATATAATAGTTTTAAACTTACTAGTTCCATAACCTCATAGCTGTTGTTGTAATTTTTTATATTCATTTGTAATTCTTGTGGTTCTATTTTTTCTCCTTTTATATTTTGTATGCCTCTTTGTAAGCATACAATTATTTCATTTTCTGATATGCTAGATGTAGTTATTGTAGATTTTAAATTAAATCCATATGTTATTAATTTTAAGTGTAAATTATTTAATAATTCTATATTTTCTATAATATCTGTGTTAAATATTAAATTTTCTGCTTTTTCAATAATTTTAACTATATCTTTTTTATTTTTTTCAATTTTTTTTCCAAGTAAAATAGTTTCAAATGTAATATTTTTTACATTTTTAATGCAATTTTCATTTAAAAAAAATATTTGATCTTGATTTATTATTTTTTTTGCCTCTTGATTTAAGTAATTTTCGTGATTGGCTTCTGTTAAAACACCAATTAAAGACATTTTATTTTACTCCTTTTTGATATAGGTGTAATATACCCCTTTTCAAAAAGTTTTATTCATTTTTTCCAAATTATTGCAATTTTTGTGTACCATTATTATCTATAATATAATTACTTTTATGTATTAGTTCAGATACTTTAACTATTTCATATCCTGATTTTTTAATATTTTTTAATAACATATCTAAGCTATCTGCAGTATGTGTAGTTCCATTATGCATTAATATAATACTTCCATTTTCTAATTTACCATTTAACCTATTCCACATTTCTTCACCTGTTAATCCAGTATAGTCTAGTGTGTCTAAATTCCATTGTATTGGTATATGATTAGCCTCTTTAACAGAACGTATTACTGTATTATTATATTCACCATAAGGTGTACGGTAAAGAGTTGTTTTGCTTCCAGTAATTTCTTCTATTTTATTGCAGCATTCATTAACCTCTTTTATATTTGCATCACTACTTAAACTGTTTACATGAGGATGAGTATTTGAATGATTCCCAATTTCATGACCTGCATTATAAATTTTTTTAACAGCTTCTGGAAATTTACTTGCCCAATCGCCTACAATAAAAAATGTTATTTTCATTTTATTTTCTTCTAAAGTTTTTAATATACTATCTATATCATCTGCATTCCAAGCACAATTTATTGTGAGAGCTATTTCTTTATTACTTGTTTCTACACAATAAATAGGAAGTTCTCTTAGATTACTAGAAGTAGTTATTGCCGTTAAATTTCCACTGGTTATTGTAAATGCAATTAAAAATAGAACTACTACTGTACCAAATGAAACTAAATATGAATAAATTTTTTGCTTGTTAAAAACAATGAACATACTTTATTACCTCCAAAATTAGATAATATCAGTATATTCATTTTTTGATTTGTTTATGATTATATTATTTAATTACATATGTATTTTCTTCTTCAACTAATTTTGCTTGTATTTTTTTTCCTATTAATTTGCTAGCAACTTCATTAAATTTATATTCTGTTTCTGTAAAATAGACTTCTAATTGTTTTTTATTATCTATAGAATTTAATTTAAATTCATTTAATATTTGTTTGGTTTTTATTGCAACAAATTTTCCTATATTTATAATTTCTACCTTTCTTCCAATTTGTTTTTTTATTGTTTTAGTTAGTAAAGGATAATGTGTACATCCTAAAATTAAAGTTTGTATTTTATTAAATGGTTTTAAATATTCTTTTACTGCTAAAGTTGCTATTTTATTTTCATTCCAACCTTCTTCAACCATAGGAGCTAATAATGGGCAAGCTATGCTTTGTACTTTAGCATCAGGAATTTTATTTAATATTGCTTTTTCCCATCCTTTACTGCGTATGGTTCCTGCTGTAGCAATTACACCTATATTTTTTTTATTTGTTTTATTTATGTATTCTACTGTTGGTCTTATTACTCCTATAATAGGTATGTTGTATAAATTTTTAATAAAGTCCAATGCTTGACTTGTAGCAGTTCCACAAGCAATTATTATTAATTTTACATCTTTTTTTATTAAAAATTCTATTCCATTTTTAGTTAATTCTATAATACTTTCTTTTGTTTTACTTCCATATGGAAATCTTTTTGTATCTCCTAGATAAATAAAACTTTCTGTTGGAAGTTTTTCCATTATTTCTTTTAAAACTGTCATTCCTCCAACACCAGAATCAAATACACCAATAGGTCTATTGTCCATTTTTTATTCTCCCATATTTTTTGTTTTAATTATACTCCTATATTTTTATTTTTACCATATTTTATTCTATAAAATCTTATTTGTTACTTAGCACATTTTGTCGAATTTTTTCATAAGATATATAAAAAAAGAAAGGAGCATAAATTATTATGGAATATGAAAAAAGTGTATGTCCAGTTTTAAATGTAGATGGTGCTATTGCTACAGGAAGACAATATGATATAGATATTACTCTTCCAGAAGATAATAGATCTGTTATTTACGGTGTTATAAAAGATTGTTATCAAGACCCTATAGCTAATGCTGTTGTGAAATTAGTAGAAGTATCTTGTGAATGTGGCAAAGAAGAAAGAAAACCAGTTTCTCATACTTTTACAGATAAAAATGGAGAATTTGTATTTGGACCTTTATGTGCTAATCGCTTATATGAAATTCAAATATGGGTAGATAAAGTAAAGCATTGTAAAGTATGTACTTCTTGCAAACATGAAGGAAAATGCTTAAAAGGTGTTAATCTTGATTGCCCTCCATGTCTAGAAAAACCTTCTAATGAAGATTGCAATAAAAATTGTGATAAAGACTGTGATAAACATCAATGTAAACCTTGCTGTAGACCTTGCAAATAGGTATTTAAAATAAAAATTGACATCAAAAGATTTTCTTTTGATGTCAATTTTAAATTAAATTCCCATTTTTCTTGCTAACTTTTTTCCTTTTTTCATTATCATTTTTTTACTTTGATCCATAGTATCTGAGTACATCATTGCAACTCCAGCTGTTACTATTCCGCCTATTATCATACCTTTTACAAAACTCATATTTATCCTCCTTTTGCTTATATTTTATCTATTTTTATTATGTCTTATTTTTTCTTTTATATGCATTTTATACCATGAATATATTTCATAAATTGCTATTATTAATAAAAAAACGCCAAATAATTTTTTTAATAAATTGACGTTCATTTTACTGCTAATACTTGAACTTATAGCAGAACCTATAATTCCAAATATTACAATAACTAAAGAATCTTTCCAGTTTATGTTTTTATTTTTTATGCCAACAATTATTGCTGTTATTGCTGTAGGTATAAAAAAAATTAAATTAATTGCTTGTGCTATATTTTGTTCAAATTTTAGTAGAATAGAAAGAAGTAGAATTAATATTGTTCCTCCTCCCATTCCTATTCCACTAAAAATTCCTGAAATAAAACCTATTAGTATTTCAAACATTTTTATTCTTTCCTATTTAAATTAAAATAACATATTATATCCTGCATATATTAAAAAAACAGCAAATATAATTTTTAAATACTTTTCTGGTAGTCTATTTAATAATTTAGCTCCTGTAAAACTTCCGCATAATTCCACCTATTGCGCATAATATTCCAGTATGCCAATTAATCAAATTATTTTGACTATAAAAAATTGTACTAGTAATTACCATTGGCAAAATGCAAAAGATAGTTGTTGCTCTAGCTTTTTTGGCTTTCATTTTTAGCATATATATAAAAGCTGGCAATAAAATTAAACCTCCTCCTGAAGTAAAAAGGCCACAAATAACGCCTGCACTAAAGCCTACTAATATTTTTTTAATTGTATTATTTGTAATATTTTTCATTTGTATTATTGTGTACTTTTATACAATTTTTATACTTTGTTCTGCTTTATCTTTTGAATTTCTTTTTCTGCTATTTGTGTTAAAATTAAATCACATTTAAGCATTTGAGTAATAATATGATTTTTTAATTCTTCTTCTTTTATTCTATCTGTTGCATCTAAAAATTTTTGTAGTTGTCTTAAATAACTTTTATTTTTTTCTTTCCAGTCTCTACTACTTGATGTTTCATTTTTTGAAAATTTTTCTTTAGATTTCATAAAACACCTCTTTTATTTTTGTATTACTTTTAAATATATTTTTATTACTTTTATCGTTATGTTTCTTTCTTAATATGTAATTTTAATATATCTCGTGGTAAAATACAAGTATAATACAAAATGCGACAAAATTCCCTAAGCAAAATTTAACAGAAAGGTTGAAATTTGAATGATTAAAATAAAATTATCTGATTTACTTGGAAAACATAAGATGACTCAGAAAGCTTTAGCTGATATTACTTGTATTAGACCTGCAACAATTTCTAAAATGTATTATGAGGAAACAAAAAGAATAGATATCAAACAATTAAATAATATTTGTAAGGCTTTTAATTGTGAGATTTCTGATTTATTAGAATACATTCCAGATACAAAGGATAAATAGTTTTAGTTTATTTTTACCAATAAGTTTAGATAGATTATATCAAAAGATACTAGTTTTTACTAGTATCTTTTATATTTTTATTAAATTTTATTTTTTTAAGATAAATTCTCTTAAATTATCTATTAAAAATTGTACATCTTCTTTGGTATTATCTTTTCCAAAAGTAATTCTTAATGTTCCTTCTGCTAAATTTTCTGAAAGCCCTATTGCCATTAATACATGTGATGGCATAGGATTTCCAGTACTGCAAGCGGAGCCTGCTGAAGCACATATACCTTTTTCATCTAATTTAAATAACAATTCTTGTGCATTTACGTTTTTAAACGATATATTTGCATTTCCAGGCAATCTATTATATCTATCGCCATTTAGTTTTATATTTGGAATATTCTTTTCTAGTTCTTCAATATAAAAGTCTCTTAAATTTTTTAAATGTTCATTATAGCTATCAAAATTTTTATAAATTTCATCTATAGCTTTTCCTATGGCTACAATTCCTGCTACATTTTCTGTTCCAGCACGTTTATCCTTTTCTTGATGCCCTCCATCTTGTATCTTTTCAAAATTTATTCCTTCTTTTACATACAAAGCTCCTATACCTTTTGGAGCATAAAATTTATGTCCTGACATAGATAAACTATCTATCATTAGTTCTTCAACATTTATTTTTACATTTCCTACTGCTTGAACCGCATCTGTATGAAATATAATATTATTTTTATGTGCAATTTCAGCGATTTGTTTAATTGGTTGTATTGTTCCTATTTCATTATTAGCAAACATTATAGAAATTAAAATTGTATTTGAATTTATTGAATTCATTAATTGAACTAAATCTACTATTCCATTATTATCAACATCTAAATATGTTACTTCAAATCCTTGTTTTTCTAATGTCTTGCAAGTATTTAATACAGCATGATGTTCTATTTTACTTGTTATAATATGATTTCCTTTATTTTTATTAGCATATGCAATTCCTTTTATGGCTAAATTATCACTTTCACTTCCGCAGGAAGTAAAATATATTTCCTGTTGCTTAGCTCCTATATTTTTTGCAATGTTCTTTCTAGCATTTTCAACAGCTCTTTTTGCTTGTCTTCCCAAAGTATAGATTGAAGAAGCATTTCCATATTGTATTTCATAATATGGTAGCATTTCTTGCAATACTATATTACTAACAGGAGTGGTTGCAGCATGATCAAAATATCGTATTTTCATTTTTTATACCTCTTTTATTTACATTTAATATTTATTTTATTATATGTTATTTTTTTGAGATTATTTACTAATTTTTATTGTAATTCATATATTTAACAAGAAAAAAATTCTCAGTTTTATTTGAGAATTTTTTATTTAAATTTATTTTATGTTTTTATTATTTTGCTGGCTCCATCTTGTTACTCTAATATTCTGATAAGCTTGTAGTACTTCAGCATATTTTCTATATTCATCTTCCCACACTATTGAAGGTATTTTATCATATGCTTCAAAAACTTTTTCTGCTTCTGATAAAAATATAATTTGCTCTTGTGGACTCATTAATTTATATCTTTTTGAAAATTTATACAATTTATCTAACATATCATTAGCTTGTATAAATCCCCAAAAATCTTTAATTTTTATTCCTGCCATTCTAATTTGTAAAACTGCTGTTACGATTAATGCAAATATAATAAATAATAGCAATATTATAACCGTTACTGCTTCCATTTATTTGCTCCTTTTTATTTTGAATACATACTTAATATATACCATAACTTATTGTGTTTGTCTAGTATAAAAAGTTAATATTTTATTTTTGTTGAGTATTTCTATGCTATAAGTGTAATAAATACTCTATTACTTACAATTAATTAGTTATCTATTATTGTCATTACCTCTACCGTTATTTTTTTAATAAAATTTATTTTTGTCTTTATTAAATTCTATAGTTTTCTTCACTTCCTCTGGTAATAAATCAGCATATTGTGATATAAGTTTTCTGCAGTTATAATTTTTTAAACTTCCTATTTGTGAATTTGTTTTAGCTAAAAGACTATTAGTTCCTTCGTATTTTATATCTTTTGCTTTCTGCCATATTCTCATTGCCACTTGTCTATTCGGCTTAAAGAAATTTCCTTAAAAGCTGTAATGCATAATCGTTGCCTCTTCCCTTTCTGCACGAACAACAACCGTCTACAAGTTTTTCTTCTAATATATCTTGTACTTCTCTCATATAAAAATGCTGTACAACCCTATCGCTAAATTGTGCTGCATAAATTTCTCTTAAGGCTGGGTCAGTAATTACATAACAATTTGATGCTTCTGGATTATAATTACGATTATTTAATTTGTCTAATGTTTTTAATAAGTTTTGGCATAGTTCCTCATTAGTAAAATTATATGTTCCATATTTCTTTTTCTTATTTTTCAAACATAATCTATATTCTTCATATAATACTTCAAATGTTAGTTTTTCTTCCATATTATTCCCTATTTTAAAAAATGCTTCTTCCTGTTTTGGAAAAAGCATTTTTTTATTAATATAATGAAACTCTCACTCAAACGCACATAGTTGTTGTTATTTACATTGTTGTTATTCATGTACCCATTATTAAAGTTTGCGTTCCACGCGTTGTTTGTATTGTTCTGCGACGACGACCAACACCAGTCAGAAACCTAACAGATACAATGGGCAATAAGATTTCTATATTGTTCTAACTTTTGAGAATACCAATTTCTGGTGGAACAATCACTTTCATTATATTAAATATCTCTTATTTAAATAACAAAAGTTTGCTAATCTTACCTATTGGCGGATATAGCTTCTTCTAGTAATTTTATCATTAATAAAAATAGATAAATCGTCTAGTTTTATATGTAACGGCGCTTGTCTATTTCTTTTATATATTTCTTGATTTATATTTTTAGTTGCAGTATCAATTTTTGTCTGTGTCCAATGATTTTTCTTAATTTTCTTCTGCTCTTCCATATAAATTTTCCTTACTTATACTCTTTAATCTGATAGCTTCTCACGAAGCTTTATCAGATTAAAGG
>CALXQH010000021.1 GCA_944390525.1 uncultured Clostridia bacterium
AAAATTAGATATAAAGATTTAGTATTTCAAATTAAACCAATGGGGTATAAACACACTGGTCTATTTCCAGAGCAAGCTATAAATTGGAATAGGATGATTGAAAAAATAAAAAAAGCAAATAGACCTATTAGAGTATTAAATTTATTTGCTTATACAGGAGGAGCAACAGTTGCTTGTAGTTATGCAGGGGCTGAGGTTTGCCATGTTGATAGTTCAAAAGGAATGGTAGCTTGGGCAAAGGAAAATATGCAAGCATCGGGTTTACAGAATAGACCAGTTAGATATATAGTAGATGATGTTTTTAAATTTGTTAATAGAGAAATAAAAAGAAATAATAAATATGATGCTATAATTATGGACCCACCATCATACGGAAGAGGAACCAATGGAGAGGTGTGGAAATTTGAAGAAAATTTGACACAACTAGTAGATGTATGCTCTAAAGTATTATCTGCTAATCCTTTATTCTTTTTAATAAATTCATATACTACAGGTATATCTAGTACTGTTTTAAAGAATATATTAGAACTTTCTATTGCAAAAAAATATAAGGGAAAACTGTCAAATGGTGAAATAGGACTTCCAATGACTGAATCTAATTTAATTTTACCTTGTGGAATTTATGGAAGATGGGAGAGCTAATAAATGCAAAAAATAAATGTAATATATGAAGATAACCATATAATAGTAGTAGAAAAACCAGTAAATATACCTTCACAAGCAGATAAAACAGATGATATAGATTTGCTTAGTTTAATAAAACATTATTTAAAAGAAAAGTATAATAAACCAGGAAATGTATATTTAGGTTTAATACATAGATTAGATAGACCAGTAGGACGGAGTAATGATATTTGCTAAAACTTCAAAAGCAGCGGCTAGATTAAGTAACCAAGTAAGAGAAAAACAATTTCAGAAAAAATATTTAGTAATAGCCAATGGAAAAATGGAACAGCCAAAAGGAACTTTGCAAGACTATTTATTAAAAAATGAGAAAAATAATATTAGCAAAGTAGTAAAAAAAGAAACTAAAAATAGCAAATTAGCCATATTAGATTATGAAGTTTTAAAATATGATGAAAAAATAAATTTATCAGTACTAAAAATTAATTTACATACCGGAAGACACCACCAAATAAGAGTACAATTATCAAGTATAGATCATAGTATATATGGAGATCAAAAATATGGTGGAAGAGGGCATGGAAAACAAATTGCTCTTTGGGCATACAATTTAAAAATTCATCATCCTATTACAAATGAAGTTATGGAATTTAAATGTTTGCCAGAAAAAATAGGAAGTTGGAAAATAATAGAAGGAATTGAATTGTAAAATTCAGTTTTCTTTTTTTATGAAAAAGCAAAAAAAGAATATAAAAACAAAAAATGACAAATTTCGTATTTATTTTTTAAAATTTGATAAAAAAATTTATAAAATGAGTTTTTTAAAAGATAAAATAAAACCAACATAAAATTTAAGGAAGATAAAATGATTGATAAATTTTGTGATTGGCTAACTAATAAAATAAAATCAAAGGTAACAGATATTGATGAAGAAAAGGAATTAGTTATTAATTTTGGAATAAGATTAATTTTTGGGGAACTTCCTAAAATTTTAATATTATTTATTATTGGATTTTTATTAAATATAGGATGGTATACAGTGTGTTTATTTGTACTAATTGCACCTTATAGAAGTTTTACAGGAGGATTCCATTTAAAAACACATATGGGATGTATGATAACAACTAGTATTTTATATATTGCTCCAATTATAATAGCAAAAAACATTCAAACTAAACAATTAATAATTTTATATACTCTATTAATTTTAATTGCAATATTTAGTATTATTATAATTGCCAAATATGCTCCAGCAGATACTGAAAATATGCCTATTTTAAGTAAAAAAGAAAGAAAAAACAAAAAAGTTAAAGCATACATAACATTAACAATTTTACTAACTATTATTATTTTAAATTCAAATTATATTATTTCATATATGTTACTTTGTGGTATATTTTTACAAAATTTAACTATATTACCAATTTCATATAAATTAACTAATAGTAAATATGGATATCAAGTTTATACAAAAGAAGTAAATTAAACGTGTTAATAATGCATTAGCCGGCAATGCTTATTATATAAATTTTATTAAGGGGGAATACAAATGTTAAAATTTTTAGCAAAGGTAGCTGAAAAATATGCAAAATCTACAAATACTGCATGTTGGCTTTTTGGAGTTGTACATCAACCAAAAATGCCTGCATCACTAATAAAAAAAGATTAATTATATTTCCTAAAACAACAAAACGACAAAATTAAAAGTAGAACCTTAGCGCGAACAAGGTTCTATTTTTAATAATATATTTCAAATTGTTGCACAAAAAATTCTTTATTTTTAGTAGTAAATAAATTTAAATTATTATTTCTTTTTAAAATTTGCCTTATTTCCCATAAACCTAAACCACTATTAGTTTTTTTAGATTTGGTAGAAAAGTCTTTTTCAAAAATTTTATCTATATTAATATCTTTATTTTTATAAGTATTTTCTATTACCATAACTAAACGGTTGCGATTTGCCTCTTTACGAAAACTAACATGAATTACTTTTTCTTCACATTCAGAGGCAGCTTCAATAGCATTATCCATT
>CALXQH010000022.1 GCA_944390525.1 uncultured Clostridia bacterium
AAGATTAGTAAACTATACTTATATGTGCAACCTGCTAATTTACAAAAATATGTAGGAAAAAAGCTAGAAGGATATGAAACAGAAATTAAACGTTCAGAAATAATAAAAGAAATTATAAAATCTTAAAAAAACATTAATTCATAAAATTATAATTATAAAATTTAAAAATAGAAAGGAAGTGTATTCTATAATGATATATAAATTTACTAATAGCGTAGAAAAAGTATTAGAACTTGCAGGAGAATTGGCTGCTGAGCTTGGACACAATTATATAGGAACAGAACATATTTTATACGGATTAATAAAAGAGGGAAGTGGAGTAGCAAGCCAAGTTTTAACTGGTCAAAATATTAGTGCAGAAAATGTTATTCAAGAAATTGAAGATCTTATTGGTGTTGGAGAAAAAATTGAAGAAAAGGAAAGTATAGGTTTTACCCCTCGTTCAAAAAGGGTTATTGAAAATGCATTTTTAGAAGCCAGAAAATTAGACTCTGAATTTATTGGAACAGAACATTTACTCATAGGAATAATGAGAGAAGGAGATAGTGTAGCAGTTAGAATTATGATGGATTTAAATGTAAATCCACAAAAATTATATAATGAAATAATTAAAGTAATAAATGAAGATGAAAATGCAGCAATAAATGAAAAACAAAATAAAGGAAAAATAAGAGGAAGCTATAATCAAACTCCTACTTTAAATCAATACGGAACAGATTTAACTAGAAAAGCATCAGAAGGAAAGTTAGATCCTGTTATAGGAAGAAAAGAAGAAATACAAAGAGTAATACAAATATTATCTAGAAGAACTAAAAATAATCCTTGCTTAATAGGAGAACCAGGAGTTGGTAAAACAGCTGTAGTAGAAGGATTAGCTGAAAAAATAATATCAGAAGATGTACCTGAAATATTAAAAAATAAAAGAGTAGTAAGTTTAGATATTGCAAGTATGGTAGCTGGAGCTAAATACCGTGGAGACTTTGAAGAAAGAATAAAAAAATGTTTAGAAGAAGTTAAAAAATCAGGAGATGTTATTCTATTTATTGATGAAGTTCATACTATTGTTGGAGCAGGTTCTGCAGAAGGAGCAGTAGACGCAGCAAATATTTTAAAACCACTTTTAGCAAGAGGAGAAGTTCAAGTAGTTGGTGCAACTACATTAAATGAATATCGAAAATATATTGAAAAAGACAGTGCATTAGAAAGACGTTTTAGTCCTGTAACTGTTGGAGAACCAACAAGTCAAGAAACAATAGAAATTCTAAATGGTATACGTGATAAATATGAAGCACATCATAATGTAAAAATTACTGATGAAGCAGTAAAAGCAGCTGTAGAATTATCTACTAGATATATAAATGACAGATTTTTACCAGATAAAGCAATAGACTTAATAGATGAGGCCGCATCTAGAGTAAGAATGAAAACTTATACTCAACCAGATACATTAAAAAAATTAGAAGAAAAAATTGCATCATTAGATAAAGAAAAAGAAGATGCTATTAGAGTTCAAGATTTTGAAAAAGCAGCTAGCTTACGTGACAAAGTAAAAGAAAACAAAGAAAAATTGCAAAAAGAAAAAGAAAAATGGGAGAGCAAAAACTCTAAAAATGTAACAGCTTTAACAGAAGAGGATATTGCAGAAGTAGTATCTAGTTGGACAGGGGTACCTGTTAAAAAAATAACTCAAAGTGAAAATGAAAAATTAAAGAACCTAGAGCAAACACTACATCAAAGAGTAATTGGACAAAATGAGGCTGTAGAAGCAGTGGCAAAAGCTATTAGAAGAGGAAGAGTGGGTTTAAAAGATCCAAATCGTCCAATAGGGTCATTTTTGTTTTTAGGACCAACTGGTGTTGGAAAAACAGAGCTTTCAAAAGCTTTAGCAGAAAGCCTATTTGGAAATGAAAGCGCTATGATACGTATTGATATGTCTGAATATATGGAAAGTCATTCAGTTTCAAAATTAATAGGTTCTCCTCCAGGATATGTAGGGTTTGATGAAGGAGGACAACTAACAGAAAAAATAAGGAGAAAACCATATTCAGTAATACTATTTGATGAAATTGAAAAAGCACACCCTGACGTAATGAATATGCTTTTACAAATTTTAGATGATGGACGTTTAACAGATGCACAAGGAAGAACAGTTAATTTTAAAAATACAGTTATAATTATGACTTCAAATATAGGAGCAAGACTAATTACAGATAAAAATACATTAGGATTTGCGGCAAGTACAAATAAAAAAGAAGAACTTCAAAAAGAATATGAAAATATTAAAAAAGATGTTATGGGAGAACTAAAAAAGCAATTTAGACCAGAGTTTATTAACAGAATAGATGAAATTATAGTATTCCATAAACTAACAGATGAAGATATAAAACAAATAATAGACATTATGCTAAAACAAGTAACAGATAGAATGAAAGAAAAAGACATTAATCTAGAAATAGACAATAGTGTAAAAGAATTAATATCTAAAAAAGGTATAGATATTAACTATGGAGCAAGACCATTAAAAAGAGCAATTCAAAACATACTAGAAGATAAAATAGCAGAAGAAATTTTAGATGGAAATATAAAGCCAAATAAAAAAGCAATTATAAGTGCAGAAGGAGATAAAATAATAGTAAATTAAAAGAATTATGTAGACTATTGACAAAATGATATATTTGTATTATAATATATAACACACTTCTAAAAGAAGTACGTTAGTAAAGGAAATATGCGGACAGGAATTTAGTTAAATTCCTAGAAAGGAGAAAAAACGAATGCCTATCCGGAGATACACTACAGGGTTTACTTAGTGTATAGAAAATTCTGAAAAATCCTAAAAAAGGAGAAAAAATGATGAATATCCGTCGGTTTCCAGTGGGGTTTACTTAGTTAATGAATAGTTATACAAATATTCATTCATACTTACCTCCTCCTAAAATTAGCATATATCCAAAGGCACCCAACATAAAGTATGCTGGGTGTTTTTTTATTTAAATTGGGTTAACATGAACTATAGCTTTATAAACTTTTTCTAAACTAGTAACATCATTTTCTAATTGATCTGCTAAATTATGACTTTCAAAAGTAGACATATTTCCATCAATATAGATAGTAAGAACTACTAAATATTGATATCCAACCGGAGTAGAAGAAATTTCATCTACTTTTTGTATATCTTTGTAATTATGAGCAATATCAAGTATAATTTCTTTTGTTTTTTCATCTATAGAAATATCCATTAAAACATTATAACTTTCTGTAAAAATTTTAATACCAGTAAAGCAAATCCAAATAGAAATGCCTATACCAACAATGCTGTCAAACCAATATATATTAACCAATGTAAATAAAACAGAAACTAGAGTAAAAAATGTTACTATACAGTCATTAAAATGATCTTTTTTATTAGCTTCTAATAAAATATTGTTATACTTTTTAGCTAATTTAGAAGTATATAAATATAAAAAAAGTTTAACAATTATAGTAATAATACATACAATTACTAAAAGCCAAGAAAATACTAAATTACTTCCATAAAATAACACAAATATAGAATCTAATAATAATTTAAAGGATACTACAATCATTGAAAGTGCTATAAACATAGAAAATATGTATTCTGCTTTTCCATGACCAAAATTATGAGATGTATCTTGTGGCTCACTTGCAATTCTATTTCCTATAAAAGTCATAAGTGAAGCAAAAATATCACCAGCGCTATTAAAAGAATCTGCAATCATAGACTGACTTTTAAAAATAAAGCCAACAGTTCCTTTTATAATTAACAAAAATAAATTACCAATAATACCTAAAAAACCGGCTTTTTTAGTTTCTTTAAAACGATCCATAAAATTCACCTTTAAATACTTAAAATTTAATATAAATTATAACATATATTTTATAATATAAAATAAAAAATATGAAAAAAGTTAAGAGTTTTTATTAAATTAAACAAAAATAAAATATTAACTACAATATTGACACTACCTATTATACTAAAACTATTGACAAAAAAATAAGAACAACGTAAAATATAAATGTACTAAGACAAGATAACTTAAAGGATAAAAAATACATAGGAGGAAAATAAAATATGATTAAGACAAGCTATAAAAAAGAAAGAAAAGAAAAAGGAATAACCTTAATAGCATTGGTAATAACAATAGTAGTATTACTAATATTAGCAGGAGTAAGTATAACAGCATTAGTAGGAGAAAATGG
>CALXQH010000023.1 GCA_944390525.1 uncultured Clostridia bacterium
TTCAATGTACAAAAATAATAATCACATTTTAGGAGGTGAAAAATATGGCAAACTCAAACAGTAACAAATCTGTAGTTCCAGAAGCTAAAGAAGCACTTAATAAATTCAAATACGAAGTAGCTAGCGAAGTTGGAGTTAACTTAAAACAAGGATATAATGGAGATTTATCTTCTAAAGATGCTGGTAGAATCGGTGGTAACATGGTTAAAAAAATGATTCAACAAGCTGAAAACAATATGAGATAGTTTTAAGGAGCTATATTAGTTTATTATATAATTTTTTATGTAATGAAAAATGTTGTTGTATTTTACAACAATAAAGAAACCTATTTAGATATACATATTTGAATAGGTTTCTTTTTATGATATATAATGTTTTTATTTTTCTACAATGCTTTTTAAATAAAACTATATCCACTCTTTATATTTTTTTATATATATTTTTTTAGCAAAGCTTGCTACAATACAGTATAATAGCGTAACAACAAATATTAGTAATATATATTTAGCATCTATTGGAACTAAACCTATTGCATTTCCTAAAGATGTAAAAGGTACTATAATTCCTATTATAATTAATGATATTGAAGATAGATATACTGCTTTACTTGCATTACTTTGTATAAATGGAATTTTATGAGTTCTTATAATATGCATTCCTATTAGATTTGAAACTATACTATACGTAAACCATATTGTTTGAAAATGAGCAACATCTCTTACTACAAATACAAACCAAAGTGATGCAAATACAATCAAGTCAAATATTGAGCTCACCGGCCCCATAAATAGCATAAATCTTTTCAAGCTTTGTATATTTAATCTTTTTGGTTTTTTTAAAGCTTCTTTATCTACATTGTCATATGGTATTGTCATTTGTCCAAAGTCATATAACAAGCCTTCTACTAATAATTGTATTGGTGTTTCTGGTAAAAATGGTAAAAATGCACTTGCTATAATTACAGAAACAACTTCTCCAAAATTAAAGCTTGTTGCCATTTTTATATATTTCATTAAATTTGAAAAAGTTCTTCTTCCGCTCTGTTAATCCATCTAATAATACATTTAAATCTTTTTCTAATAAAATAATGTCTGCTGTCTCTTTTGCAATATCAACAGCTGAATCTACAGACACACCTACATCTGAATTAGTAAGTGCTGGGCTATCATTAATACCATCTCCCATATACCCAACAATATTACCTGTTTCTTTTAGTACTCTTACTATTCTAGCTTTTTGTATTGGTGAAAGTTTTGCAAAAATATTATTTTTTTTCAATAATCTAGCTAAGGCTATATCAGAAAGTTTATCTATTTTACTTCCTAAAATAATATTCTTAGAACTTATTTCTATTTTTTTGTATACACATCTAGTAATTTCTGCATTATCTCCTGTAAGTACTATAACTCTTATTCCTGCATCATTTAATTTTTTTATTGATTCTTTTGCACTTTCTTTTGGAGGATCTAAAAAACCAATAAATCCTAATAAAACCATATTTTTTTCATCTAATGTACTAAAATTTTTTATGTTTTTTATGTCATTTTTTTGACATATAGCTATAACTCTTAAACCTTGTTGATTTAAATTTTTGGTAATTTTTTGTATATTTTCTTTTATCTCTTTAGTTATTTGACTAACATTTCCTTTATAGTCAACCATTGTACAAATGTTTAAAATTTCTTCAACAGCACCTTTTGTAATTAATTGTTTTTTTTCTCCATCACTTACAACTACTGATAAACGTCTACGAGAAAAATCAAATGGTATTTCATCTATTTTTTTATATTTTTGCACTATTTTTTCCATATCATTTTCTATTGCTCTATTTATAACTGCTTCATCTATGTTTCCTTTTAATCCCGTTTGAAAATATGCATTTAAAAATGCATGCTTTAAAATTCTTATATCTTCTTCTCCATTTATATCTAAGTATTTTTCAAGAACAATTTTGTCTTCTGTCAAAGTTCCTGTTTTGTCTGTACATAATATATTCATTGCTCCAAAATTTTGAATAGCATCTAATTTTTTTACTATCGTTTTTTTCTTTGACATTCTAACAGCACCTTTAGATAAGCTTGAAGATAAAATAACTGGTAATAATAATGGAGTTATACAAATAGCTATAGCCACGGCAAATGTAAAAGCTAATATTATATCATGTTTATTTACATTTATTAAAAATACTAACGGTATCATAATTAGCATAAATTTAATTAATAGTTTGCTTATATTCTCTATGCCTTTTTGAAATGCTGTCTTGCTTTTTCCTGAAGCTACTGTATGTGCAATTTTTCCAAAATAGGTAGAATCACCTATTTTTATTACTATTCCTTTTGCAGAACCTGATATAACATTTGTACCCATAAAACATATATTATCTAATTCTACAATATTGTCTATTTCTTCTTCTAGATTTTTTAATTCAACATTTTTCTTTACACTATCAGATTCTCCTGTTAAAGATGATTGCCCAACGTATAAATCTTTTGCTTCAATTATTCTTAAATCAGCCGGTATCATACTTCCTGCAGATAGTAATACAGTATCTCCTATAGTTACATTTTTAATTGGTATTTGTATTGTTTTTCCATTTCTTATAACAGTTGCCGTGGTTGCAACCATTTCTTTTAATTTTTTTGCGGCTTGGTTTGATCTAAATGTTTCAAAAAAATCTAATAAAGTACTTACTATTACTAAAATAACTATTACTATAATATTAGAATAGCTTGGTTGTTTTGCTAAATAAATATCAGTATATATTAGAATAATAGCTATTCCTAATAATATGCAATTAAATGGTGTAATTAAACTTTCTATAAAATAATTATACCATTTTTTTGGTTTTGCTTGTTTTATTTCATTTAAACCTAATTTGTGTATATTTTCTTCTACTTTTTTATTTGTAAGTCCGTTCTTCTTTTATTTGATACTTTTTTAAAAATTCATCTTTTGAAAGTTTACTTTCTTCTCCATACATTTTATATATATCAACATCTTCTTTTAAGTTTGGCATTTTATTCTCTCCTAATTAAAAGTTTATCTTTTATATTATGGTATATTAATAATTTTATTATTCTTTATTTAGAATATATATAAGAATAGTGTTCTGAAATTTTAGAACACTATTTTAAAAATATTATGCCTCTGGTTCTACTAAACCATAATTTTTATTATCTTTTAAACGATAAATTACATTAACTTTTCCTGTTTCTATATTAATAAAAGTTAAAAATTTATCTTGTGGTTTTTCTTCTAATTTTAGTTTAGCATCCTCTGGTGCTAATGGCTTTATATCATAATATATAGTTTTTAGTATCTCCCCTTCTATTTCTTTTACTTCTATTTCTCTTTTTATTTCTTTGTTACGAATAGATTCAGTCATATTTTGTTGATCTTTTTTAGTTTTCATTTTTCTTATTTGACCTTCTAAAATATCAATATTTTTGTCTATAGATGCATATAAATCTCTATGTGCTGTTACTGCTCTAAATCTATCTGTTGGTGTTTTTGTTTCCATTTCTGCTACTTGCATTCCACCTTCTGTTTTTATAGTTACTGTTACATCAAAGTCTTCTTTAAAATATTTTTCTAATCTTTCGCATTTTTTAGCAATGTAATCTTTAATCGCTTCTGTTGCTTTTAATTCTTTTCCTACTATTTTTATGTTCATATAAATCTCTCCTTCCATATTTTGGTTTATTTTCATTGGTATACTTTTATTATATATGTTTTGCTACTTTTTTTCAAGTAATTTACGTTAAAACTTCTACTTTTGCATAACCTATTTGTTTTTCTTGCATTTGTTTAAGAATATTCATAATATAATCTAATTTTTCTATATATTCTTTTTCAATTTGAATGTTAATTATGTGTCCTCCATTTGTAAGTATATGATATGGAGCTTCTATATTAATTTTTTCTTCAATATTTATTTTATAATTATTTGGTATTTCAAACCCTTGTGTATATTTTTCTTTATCAGTTATTCCTTTTAATTTTCCGTAAATAGCTTGATCTAATTTTATAAATCTATTTGAATTTGTTGATGAAGCTATTAAATTAAAATTTAAATTATATTTTTCACAATATTCATCACATTTTTTTCTCATAAACTCTACAATTTTTATACCTAATTTTTGTGCTTCTATACTTTCTGCATGATGTTTTCCTAATAAAGCTTTTAAACATTCTGCTAATCCAATAAATCCTATAGATAAAGTTCCTTGTTTTAATATTTTTCTTAAATTATCTGTATCTTTTATTTTTTCGCTGTCAATCCATAAATTTTGTCCAAGTAAAAATGGAAAATTATATTTTTTCTTTTTACATTGAAGCTCAAATCTTTCTATTAATTGATCTTTTACTAAATCTAATTTTTCTTCTAATTCTTCAAAAAATTTATTTAAATTAGCTTTTTCATTTGATATAATTCCATATTTTATACCTAATCTTGGTAAATTAATTGAAGTTATTGATAAATTTCCTCTTCCTGCTATAGTAGCTTTATTTTCATCTACACAATTTTCTAAAATTCTTACATTACAACCCATATAAGCTACTTCTGTGTCATAGTCTCCTTCTTTGTAATATTCCTTGTTAAATTGAGTATCTAAGAATGCAAAATTTGGTATTGATTTTTTACTACATATTTTACATGCTAATTCAAATAAATCATAGTTTTTGTCTTGTTTATCTAAATTGACTCCTTTTTTTACTTTAAAAATTGAAATTGGAAATTCAGGAATTTCATAATTGCCCAATCCACTTTGAATTGCTTCTAAAAAGTTTTTTGTTACCATTCTTCCTTCTGGCGATGTATCTGTTCCAAAGCTTATAGACGTAGGTACTATTAAATTTCCTTCTCTAGAACAAACTGTGTTTAAACTATGTATAAATGATTCCATTGATTGATAAGTAATATTATTAGTTTTTTCAATAGCTTTTTTGTATGTTATTCTAAACATTCTTTTTAATTCTTCAGATTCTCTACAATATTTGTAAAAAATAGACGGATCAAATTCAATAGTATTTATTTTTCCAATTTCTTTTTCTATTCCGATTTATTGCTATAAATTTGTCAAAATCAGTTAACTCTAAAAAATCAAATATTAGTTGTTTAAATTGTTTTTTAAACGTTTTTAATATTCCTGGTGCCATATAATAGTCAAAATTTTGTATTCCTTGTTCGCCGTATTGATCGTTTTGATTTGATTGAATAGCAATGGTTGCTAATGCGGTGTATGATGTAATATCTTTTGGTTCTCTAATAAAACTATGTCCTACATAAAACCCATCTTCAAATAGTTTGCTAATATTTATTTGAAAACAGTTTGTAGTTCCCATTGGTATAAAATTCATATTATGAATATAAATGTCTCCATTTTCATGTGCATCAGAAAAACGCTTTTTCATTATATATGTTATAGCAAACTGTCTTGAAATTGTACTTCCATATTGGAACATATTACTCATTGAAGTTTGTTTATTTTTTGAAATTTCTTTTTTATTTTCATCTATATTTTGAGATTTTAGCCCTAAATTTTCAAGTGCTTTTAAAAATTTATGTTGTTTTTTTTCATCAAAGAATAGTTGTCTTGATTGTGCCCTTTTTTCACGATAACTAGAAAAGGCTTCATATACATCTTGATATCCACATTTTTTTAATTCTTCTTCTATTAGGTCTTGTATTTCTTCAATTTTTATTTTTTCTCCATCTAGTTTTTCAATTCTAGAAAGAACTTTGCTATAAACTTTATTAATATCTGTTTCATTGTATTTTGCAGTTTTTGTTTCTTCGTTTCCAATAATATCTCCAAATCCTTTTTGTATAGCTATGGCTATTTTAGCTCCATCAAATTCTACTTTTTTTCCATCTCTTTTTACAACTATTTTTTTAGCTACTTTTTCTGGAACTTCTATAAACATTTAATTTCCTCCATTTTTTATAGACTATATGTATTATATAGTTATAAAATAAAATAGTCAATATATTATTAAGAGTCAATTTTTAGGTTTATAAAATTGTATTAACAACTTTAAAATATTTTACATAATATAATAAGAGGAGGATTTATCATGAATTGTAGTTGTAAACCAGACTTTAATAAAATTTGTAAAATTTTATGGAGTATAACTTTTATTTTTTTTATTTTGCTATTTCTATTAACATTATTTTGTTGCATAAACAATCAGCAAGAAAAATCTATATTGACAGCTATTGCAGTAGATGGTGATAATACAGAAGTAGGAGTAACAAGTATAAAGTTTAGTATGAATAATATTGTAGTAGGAAGTGCAATAAGTCATACTATTGGTAGTGACGAAATTGAAATTAATGAAAATGGTATTTATCAGATTTCTTATCAGTTATATGGGCAAAGAAAAACAATAGGAACTTTTAATTTTGCAGCTGTTTTATTAGTAAATAATAATGCTGTAAATAATACTTTTAATGAAAGCCCTATTTTAAAAGATAATGTTGCTAATCGTATGACTCTTACTAGTACTGTTATTTTAAAATTAAATAGTGGTGATATTTTAAAATTACAAGGAGTATCTATTGAAGATATTTATTATACTACTGCTAGAATAGATATTGAAAAAATAAACTAAAAAAATATATTTTAAAAAAATAAAACAACACCTTTTATTTATTGTTAATGAAAAGTATTGTTTTATTTTTTATATTATTTACATTTAGGCGCTTTTTAATTTAATCCTTAATTTATCAGAAATCATTGCTATAAATTCACTATTTGTAGGTTTTCCTTTAGCAGCTGAAATAGTATAACCAAAAATGTTTTCTACTGTAGATTGTTCTCCTCTACCCCATGCTACTTCTATAGCATGACGAATAGCACGTTCTACTCTGCTTGGAGTAGTATGATATTTACTGGCTATTTCAGGATATAACTGTTTTGTTATTTGATTTATTACATCTGTATCTTTTATTACCATCATTATAGCTTCTCTTAAGTATTGATATCCTTTAATATGTGCTGGAACTCCTACTTCATGAATTATGTTTGTTACTAATGCTTCTAAATTTTCTTCACTCTTTTTCTTTTCTGGAGCTATGTCTATATATTGAGCTTTTATTTCTCTTGAAATAAAGCTCCCTTTTAATTGATTAGGTTGATAATTTCTTAATTCTTTCATTCTTTTTATTAGTACATTTATATCAAAAGGCTTAACAATATAATATTGAGCTCCTAAGTCTATTGCTTTTTGAGTAATTTTGTCTTGACCAACTGCAGATAAAATAATTGTTATAGGCATTTTGTCTGTTTCAGTATTATACAATTTTTCTAATACTCCTAATCCATCTAAATGTGGCATTATTATATCTAATAACAAAATATCTGGTTTTAAGTTAGATGCCATTTCATAAGCTTCATTTCCATCTTTTGCGATTCCAACAATTTCAATACTTTCCTCTTTTTCTAAATAATTAGATAATGTCATAGTAAATTCTTTATTATCGTCCGCAAGTAACACTGTAATTTTTTCATTCACAATTTTTTCCCCCTATTTTTAAAATTTTTGTAAATTTTTTACATTTTTTACTTTTCAAATTATAATATTAATCCAAAAATTTTGCAATAGTTTTTTGGAAATTTTTTCCATTAATTGTAGGATAAATTGTATTTGGATATTTTCTTATGTATTTTTTTTGATATATGTTGTTTCTAAATGTCTTATTTTTTGTATGTTTAAATCTCTCTTTTTTAATTCTTCTATAATTTTATCTTCTTTGTTAATTGGTAGTTCTATAATACATATTACATTATCTTTGAATTTATTATTTATTATATTAATATTATTTTTCTGACAATAATATTTAAAATTATTTAGATTTTGATAAGGTATTGTTATTTCTACTTTTATCCCTGGCTCTATATTTATGAATTCTGCTTGTATTATTCCATCTTGTAAAGCTTGTGTATATGCTCTTACTAAACCTCCTGTTCCTAATAATATTCCTCCAAAATATCTAACAACAATTACTAAAACATTAATAAATTCATTTTTTACTAACAAATTTAACATTGGAGCACCTGCTGTTCCATTTGGTTCTCCATCATCGCTTGATTTTTCTATTATATTATTATTGTTATAAACTCTATAAGCAAAGCAATGATGTTTTGCATCATAATACTCTTTTTTAATTTCTTTTATTTTATTAGTAGCTTCTTCTACTGAAGATATAGGATATATTAAACTAATAAATTTAGATTTTTTTTCAACTAGTTGTGAAACTATTTTTTGTTTTATTGTTTTCAATTTTTTTCTCCTATAATTTTAATTTATTCCTGCTGTATATCCAGTAGAATAAGCTATTTGTAAATTAAATCCCCCTGTATATGCATCTACATCTATTATTTCTCCTGCAAAAAATAATCCTGATATTATTTTGGATTCCATTGTTTTTGGATTAATTTCTTTTATAGAAACTCCTCCAGATGTAATAATAGCTTCTTCTATAGGTCTAAATCCTTTTATATTTATATTAAAGTTTTGTAATAAATGAACTAATTTTATTCTTTCTTGTTTAGTAATAGAATTTACTTTTTTGTCTTTTTCAATACCTGACAAAGAAATAATTGGATCTATTAATTTTTTTGGTAATAAATCATTTAAACTATTTTTAAGTTCTCTATTTTTTTGTTTTTCAAAATCTCTTAGTATTCTATCCTCTAATTTTTTTTCAGATAATGCTGGTTTTAAATTTATTTTAAGTTCTATTTGTTCGTTTTTTAATAGCTCATCTATATTTTTATATCTTAATAAATGAGCTGAACTACTTAATATTGTTGGTCCAGATACCCCCCAATGTGTAAATAACATTTCGCCAAAATCTTGATATATTATTTTATTTTTTAGGGTATCTACTAATTGTATTGATATGTTTGTTAAACTTAGCCCTTGTAATTGTTTACAAATCTCTAATGAATTATTAGTTGCAGTTAAAGGTATTAATGATGGCTTAATTTTAGTAATAGTATGCCCTAGCTTTTTTAACATTTCATATCCATCTCCTGTAGATCCTGTTACTGGATAACTTTTACCTCCTGTTGCTAATATTATTTTATCTGCTAACATCCTTTCTTCTTTATTATTTGAAATATATTTAACTCCAATTACTTTATTTTCTTTTACTAATATTTGGCTTACTTTTGAGTTTGTCTTTATTTGTACTTTGAATTTTTTTAATAGTTTTATAAATACATCTAGTACGTCCTTAGCTTTATCTGTTTCAGGAAAAATTCTATGCCCTCTTTCTTCTTTTATTTTTAATCCTTCGTTTTCTAGTAAGTTTATTATGTCTAAATTTGTAAATTGTTTAAAACTACTATATAAAAACATTCCATTTCCTGGCACATTTTCAATAAATTTTTCCATAGGAAGTGAACTGGTAATATTGCATCTTCCTTTACCAGTAATTAACAATTTTTTTCCTAATGTATTCATTTTTTCTAGTAAGGTTACATCATGTCCTGCTCTTGCTGCAGTTATTGCAGCTAACATTCCAGCTGGCCCTCCACCAATTACTATTACTTTCATATTCATTTCCTTTTATTTTTTATAATATATAGCTAATTGCTTTTAATACTCCTAGTTTTCCATATTGATAAGTAAGCCCACCTTGCATAAAAGCAATATACGGTTCACATATAGGAGCATCACAAGAAAGTTCTATAGAAGAACCTTGCGTAAAAGCTCCTGCCGCCATTATAACCTTATTTTTATAGCCTGGCATATTCCAAGGTTCTGGTACAGAGCTACTGTCAATAGCAGACCCAGATTGAATTCCTTGGCAGAACTTTATTAATTTTTCTTTATTTTTGAATGTAATAGTTTGTACTATATCAGTTCTTTTTTCATTATATTTCGGACTTGCACTATATCCTAAACTTTCTATTAATTTACTTGCGAATATAGCTGTTTTTAAACTACTAGCTACAACTTGTGGAGCAAAATATAATCCTTGTAAAATTTGTTTATTAATTCCTAAAGTTGGACCAACCTCTTTACCCAGTCCTGGAGCAGTTAGCCTTTCTGCAGCTAATTTTACTAATTCTTCTTTACCAGCAATATAAGCTCCATTTGGAGCAATTCCACCTCCTAAATTTTTTATTAATGAGCCTACTATTACATCTGCTCCTAAATCTGTTGGTTCTATTTTTTCTACCATTTCTCCATAGCAATTGTCTATCATTATTATTGCATTTTTATTTACTTTTTTTATTATTTCTATTACCTTTTTTATTTTATCTAAAGTAATGCTTTTTCTTAAGCTATACCCTCTAGATCTTTGTATTTCTATTAATTTTATATCATTTTTGGCTACTCTTTTTTCTATTTGATCATAATTGAAATCATCTTGTATCATATCTATTTGCTCATATTTTACTCCATATGATTTTAAAGAACTTTTATTTTCTACAATTCCAATAACCTCATCAAGTGTGTCATATGGTTTTCCACTAATGCTTAAAAGAATATCATTTGGTCGTAAAAAAGCAAATAATGCAACTGTTAAGGCATGTGTCCCTGAAATAAACTGTCCTCTTACTAAACTATCTTCTGTATTTAAAACTTTTGCAAATACTTTTTCAATAGTGTCTCTTCCTATATCTGAATATCCATATCCTGTTGTACTATTAAAATGATGCTCTGAAATGTTAAATTGTTGAAATGCTTTTAATACTTTCAAACTGTTATACTCGCATATTTCGTCTACTTTTTTAAATTCTTCTTGTATTTCTTGTTCTGTTTTATTTGCTAAGTCTAATAATTCTTCACTTATTCCAAATTGATGATACATTTTTTCTCTCCTTTTATTATATAATATCACTACTATATCTGTTTTCACCATACCATGCATTAATTTTATAATATTTGCCTATAAAACTTGGTTGTATCCAATCTATATTATAAATTGATTGTTGTATTATAGTTCCTTCTTGATTAATAACTCCCCACTTACCGTCTTTTTTTATTCCCGCATATCCATATTCATTAAAATCTGTTACCATATCAAATTCATTTTGTACTATTATATTTCCGTTTTTATCAACAAATCCCCATTTGTTATTTATTTTTTTAGAAAATAATTGATTATTTTTATATACTTCTTGTGATGTTAACTTGTCTCCATTTTTATTAAAATAAATAAAATCAGTATCTGATGATAATAGAATATAATTTTCATCTGAATTTTCAAAAGGTTTAAATTCTTTAATATTAGCATTATTCATACTTATAAGTTTTTCCATATTTAAATTATATAACTCAATAGTCTTTGTATTAGATGTTCCTAATTGTAATATATTTGTGTCACTTATGCGAAATATACTGTCATATTTAATTTCTACTATAGATTTTCCATTTATATCAATTATTCCATTTTTTAAATTTTTTGCTACTATAAAGTAATCTCCTGGTAAATATTCTATATAATCATAATCATTGTCAATTATAATATTTGAATTATTATCAATAACTTTGTAAATATTATTTTCGTCTATTGTTATAAAATAATTAGGATTTTCTGTTTGAATTTTACTAATTACATTGGTTTCTATTTTATTTCCATTTAAATCAAATATTAAAGAATTGTTTCCTTTTTTAGCTATTAAATACATACCTCCAATAAAAATTCCGTCATATTCGGGATATAAAATAGTTTGTCCTTCTTTATTAACTACTCCTTCTTTTTCATTTCTTTTAACTATAAATATATCACTTAGTACATTATATTGTATATCTTCATATTCATAATTTAAAAGTAATTTATTATTTTTAATTAAACCAGCTTGCCCATTTTTAAAAGCTATAAAATATAATTGCTTATTATCCTTTATTTCTATTACTCTTTCTAATTCTGTGTATTGTAAGTCTAAAATAATATTACCTCTATAATTAATATAACCATATCTGTAACCATCTTCTGTTCTTTGGCTTACAATAAATCCAGTTTGTTTATTATCTTTTTCTTCACTATAATAATTGTCTGATGTAATAGTTTCATATTTTGTTTCTATTATTGTTTTTCCATTTAAATTTATTACTCCAACTAAGTTATTTTGTTTTACCAAAAAACAGCCTTCTTTATAATTTATACTATTAATAGATTCATATATAGCATCAGTTATCTTTTTTCCATTTATATTTAACAAACCATATTTACCTTCTTTTTTATATTCTAAAGTAGATTTTTCATATGGTGTACTGTCTATATTTGTATCTATTGGAATAGCTTGTACATTTTCATAATCTTTAAATAATATTTCTTTTTTTTCGTTATATACTATAGAGTCATATTCTTCTTTTTCTTGATTGTATCCAGTAATACATATAAAGACTGGCTTAGATGGGTTAGGAATTTGAACTGTTGTATAATTTGGTTCTATAACTACATTTCCATTTTTGTCAATTACACCATATTTATTATTTTCAATTAATATAAAATAATTATATTCCTTAATTTCTTCTATAGAATAATTAATTTGAAGTTCATTAATAATTAATATTATAGTAATAATTGTTATTAGTAATATTATTGCAGATATAATAATCCATTTTATTTTTCCTTTCATTTTACCCACCTACAGCCTTTCTTATTTTTAATTTTCTTCTTGTTTATTTAATGTTTCTTGTTTATTTTTGCATACTTTTACCCATTTAATTCTTTTATCTTCATATTCTTCTATTTTATAAGTTAAATACTCATCTTCTATTAATAAGTTTTCGTTTTCGTTAGGGAGTCTTCCTAGTTTTTCTATTAAATATCCTGATAGTGTTTCATAATCTCCTTCTGGAAGTTCTACATCTAATATTCTTTTTAATTCATATAGGCTTACACTTCCTTCTATTAAATAAGTATTGTCATCTAATTTTTTATACTCAATTTCTACATCATCATATTCATCAAATATGTTTCCTACAAGTTCTTCTAGAATATCCTCCATTGTAAGTATTCCTGCTGTTCCACCATATTCATCTACAACTATAGCCATTTGTTTTTTATTTACCTGTAACTCTTTAAAAATTTCATTAATAGGTTTGGTTTCTGGAACAAAATAAGCCTCTCTTAATATATCTTTAATTTTTATTTCTTTTCTCATACTTACTAATTTTAGCAAATCTTTTAAAAATAAAATTCCTTTTATATTGTCTATAGATTCTTCATAAACTGGTATTCTACTATATTTATATTCATCAATCTCATCTAAAATATCATATAAATTTTGGTTTATTTCTATAGCATACATATCTACTCTATGTGTCATAATTTCTGAAGCTACAATATCGTTAAATTCAAATACATTGTTTATCAACTGTTTCTCTGTTTCTTCTATTGAGCCTTTTTCTTCTCCTTGATCCACCATCATTTTTATCTCTTCTTCAGTAACAATTTCTTCTTCTTGTTCTCCTACTTGAAATATTTTAGATACCATATTTGTTGACCAAGTAAGTAGTTTTACAAATGGTGCAGTTATAATAGAAATAGTTTTAATAACCCCTATTGTAGCATAAGATATTTTTTCATAATACTTCATAGCTAGTCTTTTTGGTACTAATTCACCCAATACTAGCGTAAAGAATGAAAGTATTAATGTAATAATAACAATAGATAGACTTCTCCATATTCCAATACTTAAGAATGGCATTAAATTATTTAAAATTGGTGCTAATTTATCGGCAAACGCATCTGAAGCAAATGCACTAGATAAAAATCCTGCTAATGTAATTCCAATTTGTATGGTAGCTAAAAATTTGCTTGGATTCTTTAGCATTTTTTGAATTTGTTTTGCCTTTTTATTTCCGTCTTTTGCTTGCTTTTCTATTTTTGCATCATTTAAAGATATAAATGCTATTTCTGTAGCAGCAAAGTATGCATTTAGCATTATTAATATTGCTAAAAAAATAAGTTGTGAAATCATAAAATTTTCCTTTCGTCTTATATATAATTATATTGTTTTTTCTGCATTTTATTATATATTTTAACCTAACTTATGTCAATAAATGCATTAATAATTTATAATTCTTTTATATATAAAATTTTAAGAAAAATTAATAATTTAAAATCCTGTTTTAGGAAGTTTCTTTTCTCCTACTGAAATTTGACTTTCTTGTGGTGGTTCTTCATCTGGCTTTTCTTCTTGCTCTTGATAATTGTCTACTTTTATAATAACTTTTTCATTTAATTTAATTTCTACTGGTATTAAAGTTTCATATCCGTAGTATCCTTCTGGTGCTGCTACTTCTTCTAAATAATATTTACCTGGAATTAAATAATCAACTTCTATAATTCCTAATTCATTTGAAGTTAATTCGGAATAAAGTATTTGTTTATTTTCATCTAACAAATTAAAAATTCCATTTATAAGTGGAGTTTTAGTATCTCCATCTTGTTTTTGTATTTCTATTTTAGTTTTATTTTCTTGATAACTTTGTTTTAAAGTTGTATTTGTAAATTCATATTCTCCTACGGATACTGCAAAATTCTGCCATTCTTGATTAGGACTTTCTCCATAAAATATAGGTAATGTTTTTAATGAAGATTCTGCTGTTATTAAAAAATCTCCTGCTTTTTCTAAATCTGAAATTTGTAGTAAAATTTTAAATTTTTCATTACTATCAAATTGCTTTTTTTCGTTATTATTAATATCTGTTACTTTAAAATCTTTGTCTTCTATATTACTTAAAGAGATAGTATAATTTTCATTTATAGCAGATGATTTTACGCTATAAGTTTTGCTTACATAATTTTTATTTTTTTCATCTACCTGCCAAGTTTTAGTTTCGTCAATAATTTCTATTGCTGCTCTAGTTTTAGTGTCTTGTGATTTTCTTGCATTTGTTATAATTTGTTTTATAGCATTAACTACTCTTCTATTTGAGTCTAAATCATCATGAATTGTAAATTTGTTTAAGTCATAATTATACATTGTATCATATACTGCCATTTTTGTAGCAGCATAAGCTTCTTGCATAGTTTCACAACCTAGTTCTTTTGGTGTTTTAAATGGATATCCATTAGTAATTGCTCTCCAAACCTTTTGATTTGCAAGCATTTGATTTAAACTTACACTATATTCAAAATCTGTAGTAACTCCTTGTCTTCCTTTATTTAAACAGTATACTGGAAATTCTTTTCCATCTTTTTGGTAAACTATTACTTCTACTCCAATTCCAATATTGTTATAATTAAATAGTACAACTTCTCCTTTAGAATATAAATCTGCTTTTTCTATAGGTGCTACACTTGCTTTAACTTTACTTGTACTAGCTATATATATATTAAAGAATAGTATGTTTATCATTAGTATTGTTGTTATTTTATTAAATAATTTCATCTTTGCTTTTCTCCTTTACATTTTATAATTATTTACTTCTATTGCTTGAATACATCTTCTATAGTTTTTTCTATTTTCTTCACATGTAATTAAAGTAATTCTATTGTCTTTAGTTTGTTTTAAATAACTCCAGTCTGTGTCTAAAATTACTTTATTCATTTGTACTTTATACACTTTCTTGTTATTATTTGTATAATAAATAATCTCATCTCCTATTTTTAAATTTTTTATTTTCTCAAAAAAGTTGCAATTATATCCTCTATTATGTGCTGCTAATCCTACATTTCCTTTCCATTTACTTGTTTGTTCAAAATGTCCAACTGCTTTCAATAAAACTTCTGAAGTTGTTCCTTCCATAATATGTACATCTAAATTTATTTTTGGAATTTGAATTCTCCATTTATTTGTTTTATTTTCATTTATAACTTCTCTTTGTTTTGTATTGTTGGTTGTGTTTTCTATTGAATTTTCTTTGTTGTTTGCTTTATCGGAATTTTCTTTTTCAGAATTAACTTGTTTTTTACTAATTTGTTCTATACTTAAAATATTGTCTAAAGTTTTTGTTGAAATCATAGTATTAATTTTTGAAATAGGTATTGTTTTGTTATAAACTTGCTTATATTGAAATTTGTTTGAATTAAAATTTTTAATAGGAAATATCAATAAATTACATATTATAATGATAAGAAGCGCTATTAATAAAGCTAATAAGTTTAGCTCTCTTTTGGTATAACTAACCACATATATTACACCTACCTTTTTAGTTTTTGAAAATTTTTTAAGAAAAAAATTTTTTGAATAAATTTGTTTTGAAAAAATTGCAATTTTTTATATGTTATTATTTTACAATATTTTCCATCTTTTGTAAAGAATTTTTCATCGACAAAATGTGACGTATTTTTGAATGTTTTATTCTATACTAATTTGATAAAAAAGAAATAAATGCAAGAAAAATCTATAATTTAAATTTTTTCTTGCATCTATTCAATTTTTGTACTATATGGAATTTACTTTTTATTAGCTAATTTTTATTAATTTAATTGTTTGTCTATGTCAAAATAAAATTCAACTCCATTTTCTTTGTTTTCTACACCATATTTATTTTTATAGTTGTTTTGTATCGCTTTTACTATAGAAAGACCTATTCCACTTCCGCTATTTTCACGATTACGAGAATTATCTACTTTATAAAATCTTCCCCAAATTCTGTCTAGTTCTTCTTCTGGTATATTATCTCCCGTATTAAATATTGTTGCTCTAATTTTATTTTCAATTTCTTCTATTCTAATTTTTATTTGCTTTTTACCGTTTATTTCTTTAGCATTTTTTATAGCATTTGTAAAATAATTTGTTATTATTTGCTCTATGTAAAAATCATCTGCATACACGTAAATAGAACTTTCATAATCAAATAATACTTCAATTTTATTTTCTTCTAACATTACATTGCATTTTCTAATTACTTCTTTTATAAGTTCGCATAAATCAAATTGTTTATTATTAAATTCCAATTTACCATATTCTATTTTTGTTAATTGTAGTAATTGTTTTACTAAAAGATCCATTTTATTTGTTTCATCCAATATTACTTCTGCATAAAATTTTCTAGATTCGTCATCAGTATTTACATTTTCTATTAGTCCTTCTGCATAGCCTTGTATTAAAGCTATTGGTGTTTTTAATTCATGTGACACATCTGAAATAAACTGTTTTCTCATTTCATCTATTTTAGATTTTTCTTCTATGTCTTTTTCAAGCTCAGAGTTTGTTTTTCTTAGTTCTTTAATTGTACTTTCTAGTTTGTCTGACATAGTATTAATGCTTTTCCCTAATTCATTAATTTCATCTTCTGAGTCACTAATACGATATTTTTGCTCAAAGTTTAAATTTGCCATTTTTTTAGTAATGTCATTTAATTGCAAGATTGGTTCTGTAAATTTACGAGATATAAACGATGCAACAAATGCTGATATAATAAGTGTTAATATTCCTATTGTTATTAATGTATTGTTTGAAATTCTTACACTTTCTTCAATAGGAGCTATTGGTATTCTTATGTATAAGTTATATTCGTTTTCTAATTTTCCAGATAGTAATATGTAATTTAAACTATTATTAGTGTCTTCTATTTTTCTTATTGTTAAATTTTCATCACTATATAGTAAATTCTGTTCTTCTTCAGTTTGAGTTTTATTTTTTTCTTTTATTAGTTCTATACTTCCTAAAAAATCTTTATTTGTAGAAAATAAAATTAAATCTGTATCTGATTGTATTAGGATATCAAAATTATTTCTAAATGCTATTTTTTTTAGCTCATTTTCTAAATTTGTTTGTAAATCTGGGTTTATATAATAATTATTTATTTTATTATATATTTCTTTAATTGTATTTGTCTTGCTAAAAATATAAAAGTTTTCCAAAACCAAACTGTTTATAGTAACTAGACATATTACTAAAAGCATTATAACAATGCAAAGAATTAGAAAAAGCCTAAATCTTACTGATTTTAATTTTTCCCTTAACTTTATCATTTTTTACCTCACTCTTATTTTACTTCAAATTTATACCCTACGCCTCTCATAGTTTCTATATATTTACCTTTTTTACCTAATTTGTGTCTTATTTTTTTTATATGACTATCTATTGTTCTTGAGTCTCCATAATAATCGTAATTCCATACATTGTTTAAAATTTTATCTCTAGATAGGGCAATACTTTGATTGTCCATCAAATATTTTAATAATTCATATTCACGTAAACTCATTTCTATTTGTTTTCCATCTACTTTAACTGTTCTTCCTTCTGGATCTATTGTAATACCGCCATATTCTTTTACCTGAGTTTTATCTCCTATAGTTCTTTTTAATAAAGCTTCCACTCTTGCTACTAGAATTTTGGGGCTAAATGGTTTTGCTATATATTCATCTACTCCTAATTCAAATCCAAACAATTCATCCTGTTCTTCTCCTCTTGCAGTTAGCATTATAACTGGAAGATTTGAATTTTGTCTTATTTGTCGTAAAACTGACCATCCGTCTAGCTTTGGCATCATTACATCTAATAAAATTAAATTAATATGGTTTTTATTTTCTTCATATACTTGAAGGGCTTCTTCACCGTTTGTTGCTTCTAATATATGGTATCCTTTTTGAGCTAAAAAATCTTTTATTAATTTTCTCATTCTTGATTCATCATCTACTACTAAAACATTAATATTATTCATTACTTTTTCCTCCAAAAACTTTCATAATTATTATACATTATACAAATGTTTTATGTCTATATTGTGAACAAAAGAAAAAAATAATAAGATAATAATTTTATATTTTAAACAATATATTTTATTTCATTATTTGAAAAATATTTTTTCATTAAGTCTTTTAAAAATATTTCTGCTTCTTGTCTTATTTGTTTATTATATGTGTATTTTCCCTTTCCTCTACCTGTCATTATTTCTTTATTATATAAATTTATTGTTTGTGGAAAAGCTTCTTGATTTATCATTCTATGAACATAACTATATGTCATAAATATAATTTCAAAAAATACATCTTTTTTTACTTGCATTGTTAAGTTTTCTGCTAAATATTTTATAAGCTCTGTATATTGTTCTTTCCAATTTTCTACTAATATTACAGGAGCAATTAAAATTCCTAATTTATACCCCGCTTCTTTTAATTTATTTATTGCTTTTACTCTATTTTCTAATGGAGATGTTCCAATTTCAATAGAGCGAACTATTTGTTTAGGATTAACACTCATACGAACTATAACTTTTCCTTTATGATTTAATGGTAAAATAGAATCTACCATATCAAATTTAGTTGGAAACGTTAATAGTCCTTTTTTATTATCTTTAAAATTTTCAATAGTCCAGTTTAAGTTTTCTGTAATTGTATTTTCTAAAATTAAATCACTATTACTTCCAATTTCAAAAATTAAGTTTTTGTAAGATTCGTTTGCCACTTTTTTTATTTTATTTAACATTTGTTCTCTATTTACAAACAATCTTAAATATGCACATTTATTATAGTTACATACTAAATAACAATATAAACACATAGCTATGCATCCTGAAGAAGTATATGGCACCAAAAAATCAGAAGTTTTATGGTTTGGTACAAATTTATGTGTTTTTCTAACTCCTATTATTAAATTTTGTTTCATTTGTGGAAATTCACTATTTGCCTTTTTTCTCATTTCTTCTATATTGTTATGGTTTTCTATTTGAATACATTTAATTTCTTTTTCTTTATATTTTTCTAATAATTTTTTTCCTAGTTCATAATTTTCACTTTCTTTTTCGTAATAAACTGCTTTAGGCAAGAACATATTTATTATCACCTCTAAATATATTCTTGCCTAAATGAATGTTGTTATTCAATTTTTAATATAACCATATTTTTATAAAATGTGTATATAAAACTAAATATATTAAAGAAAAACAAAATCCACCTATTACATCACTAGTATAATGCACTCCTAAATAGATACGGCTAGTACCAACTGCTAGTATTAATATTGATAGTATTATTATTAAAATCCATTTTATATATTTATTTTGGACTTTTTTATAAATCAAATAAATTAAAAAACCATAAAATGCCATACTTGCCATTGAATGTCCTGATGGAAAACTAAAACCATCTGCTTCTATTAAACGGTAGCCTTCTGGTCTAGCTCTGTCAAAAATATTCTTTAATATTAAGTTTAATATCGTACTCATAAGTAAATTAATAGATACTACTAAACCATATTTCTTATTTTTTATAAGTGTTAATATTAATATACATATTCCACATAATATTGTTGCAGATGCCATAGAAGTAACTAATTTCATAATTATTGTATTATTTTTTGAAATAAAATTTGAAACAAAATAATATGTTTTTGTGTCAAAATTTTGTATTTGATTATTAAATATACTTCTAATTATAATTATTAAAAAAATTATACAAATTATAGCTATTATCCATTTTACATTATTTTTTATTCTATCTTTAGTGTTTTGTTTATTATTCATATATGATAAACTTTCCCTTCTAAAGTTTGTCACAAGCTTGACAAATTAATGCTTTTATTTTTATACCTTGTTCTAAAAACATTTTTTCATGTTCTGTTTCTATGTTTTCCCAAAAATTTTTTTCATTTTTTAGGTCTCTTGTTAATTTTATAATTTTAAATCCTGCTTTTTCAAAGTAATGAATACTTTCTTCAAATAAATTATCATCATCTGTTTTGAAATAAATATTACCATTTTGCTTTAAAAATTTTTTATAATTTTCTAATTGTCTTGTATGTGTTAGTCTTTTTTTGTGATGTTTTCCCCTTGGCCAAGGATTACAAAAATTTATGTATATTCCTTCTACTTTATCTTGTTCGTTCAATATTAATAATATTCTTTCAATGTCAAATCTAGTAAGTATGACATTGTCTATTTCTCTTTTTCCATTTTTATATACTTCTTCTATTTTTCTTTTAGCTAAGCCCAACATAGGATCTACTAAATCAATAGCTAAATAATTATTTTCTGAGTGTAAAAATGCTTTTTGTGAAATAAATCCACCTTTTCCACACCCCAGTTCTATAAATAAAGGTTGATTAGGTCTTCTATACTCTTCTTTCCATTTTCCAATTATTTTTTCTGGATATTCTCTATAAAATTTGCTTTCTTCTAATTCTTTTCTTGCCCAAGGTTTATATCTGATTCTCAAAGTTTACTCCTTTTATTTTAATCATTACTACACATATGTTTTCTTGTTATTTCTAATAAATCTAGTGGTGTAAATCCTACTATTTGAATTTTTGAACGATCTTTTTTTATATTTTCTTCTAATATTTCTAGTATTTTTTGCTTTGTTTCTTCTTTTTTCATATCAATATAATCAATAATTATAATTCCGCCAATATCTCTTAATCTTAATTGTTTTGCTATTTCAATAGTTGCTTCTTTATTTACAGTAAATACTGTTTGTTCTAAATCTTTATTTCCTATATATTTCCCAGAATTTACATCTATGGCTGTTAAGGCTTCTGTTTTATCGATAGTAATAAATCCTCCACATTTAAGCCAAATTTTGCGATTATTTGCCTTTTCAATTTGTTCTTCTATATCATATATATTTAATATATTTTGTTCTTTTTTTAATTCTAATTTGATTTTTGTTTCAAGTCCAATATCTTTTAGAAATTTTTGAACATAATCGCTTATTTTAGTATTGTTTGTAATAATTCTTTCTAATTCTTGATCTATAGTTTCTATTAAAAGTTTTTCAACTATACCTTTACTTTTATATAATAAAATTGGTTCAAATTTGTTTACTTTTTCATATTCTTTTGCTTTTTTTATTATTTCATTATATTGTTTTAATACTTCTTCTATATCTTTTTGAATAAATTTTTCATTTTGTCCTTTAGCAGATGTTCTTATAATAATTCCACAATCTTTTGGAATTATTTTTTCTGCAATTTTAGTAAGTCTTTCTTTTTCTTGTTCTTTTTCTATTTTTTTAGATACTGTAATAAATTTTGTATTAGGCATTAATACTACAAATCTGCCTGGGATACTAATATGAGTTGATACTCTTGCTCCTTTTTTATTTGTACTATCTCTTTTTACTTGTACCAATATTGGCATTCCTGTATGTATATAATTTTTTATATCATAATTACTTAGAACTTCATTTTTATTTCCTGTTTCATTACTTACTTTTGGTATTATGTCTTTAATATGTATAAAAGTATTTTTATTTTCTCCAATATTAATAAAAGCTGCTTGCATTCCAACTAAAACGTTTTCTACTTTTCCTAAATATATATTTCCTTCTAATCTTTTTAAATCTTCTCGTTCTTCATATTTTTCTACTAATTTTCCATTTTCAACTAAAGCAACTATTTTATTATTTTTCGTATCTTGGCTGATTATTATTTCTTGCATTTTTGCCTTTACCTTTCTAAATTAATTATATTTATTCATAGCTATATCTATACCTTTTAAAATATAATCTGAAATAGCTTCAACAGCTTTGTTTATCCCCTTTTCTAAAGCATTATATTGTTCTTCTTCTAATTTACCTATTACATAGTTAATAGCATCATATTCATTAATTGGCTTACCAATTCCTACTCTTATTCTTGAAAATTCTTCTGATGCAAGCTCGTGTACTACTGATTTAGCACCATTATGTGTACCTGGTCCACCTTTTTTTCGTACTTTTATTTTTCCTACCTCTACATCCATATCATCATAAATGACAAGTACATTTTTTAATGGAACTTTATAAAAGTCAACAAATAGTTTAATACTTTGACCGCTTAAGTTCATAAAAGTTTGAGGCTTTAATAAAATAACCTTTTCTCCTTCTATTATTCCACTTCCATAAATTCCATTAAATTTATTTCTTGCCATTTCTATTTCATATTTACTTGCTATTTTATTAATCACATCAAATCCCATATTATGCCTGGTTTTACTATATTCTGGCTCTGGGTTTCCAAGTCCTACAATTAAATACATTTTTACTTTCCTTTTTAATTTAATATCATTTCAAAATATCTAGCATTAGTTATTGGATTTCTTTGTTCTTCTTTTTCAATAAATCCACATTTTTTATAAAATCCTATCGCTCTTTCTAAACTTTCATATGTTCCTAATTGCAACTTTTGTAAATTAATTTCTTTTGAAAATTCAAGTATTTGGTCTAATAATTTTTTTGCTAATCCTTTTCCCCTGTGTGATATATCACAACATACATTTTCTATTCTGCCAATTTCTTGATTTATTTTATTTAACATCATAGTAGCTATTATTTTATTATCTTTCTGTACATACCATATATATAAATTTTCAGCATCATAGTTTTTATTTAAATAATTTTCTTCAAAATCTTTAAATCCGATTTTCTTTAACCATAACTTGAACTGTTAATTTTTTTATAGATTGTTCTATCTCATAATCTTTTTCGTATTTTTTTATAATATAATCTTCCATTTATTTTCTCATCTCTTTTCATTAATTTTAAATTAATTTAATTCAGTACGCTTAAGTTTATAATGTACTGAATTAAATTTATAAATTTTTTCGTTTTAAGTCTAATTTCTTTTATATTACTTCATATTTTGCTACGTTTCTATAATATTCTTCTATTTGAGGAATAATTATATCCCAATGATATTGTTTTGATGTTTCTAATGCGTTTTTTGTTAGTTCTTTTTTTAATATTTCATCATTACTTAATATTTTTATTTTGTCTTTCATATCTTCTATATTATCTTGCTTTATTATTAAAGCGTTTTTTCCATCACTTACAAAATCCATATTGCCACCATTATTAGTGGTAATTACTGTTGCACCACAAGCCATTGCTTCTAATACTGGTAGACAAAATGATTCATATACAGAAGCACATATATAAATATCAGAATTTCTAAGAGTATTTCCTATTTCAATTTGAGGTGGGTTTATTATACACTTTATATTACTTTCTAGAGGCTTTGTAGGTGTAATCCAGTTTATCTTAAATTTATATCCTTCATTTTTTAATTCTTCTAAAGCTTTTAAAATATTATTTATTCTCTTAAAATCTGTCTGTTGTGCTCCTATCATTGCAACTGCAATTTCTTTGTTCTTAGTATGTTCTTTATAGAAGAATACATTAGTATTAATAGCATTTGGAATAATTGTTGCCTCTTTGTTAAACCTTTCTTTTATTTTTTGTTTTGCATAACTTGAAACTGTATAAATAAAACTAACTACTTCTAATTGTTTTTGTATAAAATTTTCTAACCTTTTATCTAATTTTTCAGGTGCAAATAAATGATAGTCTCCTTGTTCAAAATAAATTACAGGAGCTATTTTTTGGTTTATAGCTTCATAAATTTCTCTCCAATAAGTTACTACTATTAAATCACATTTTGGTATTTTAGTACACAAAACTTCTTCCCAAGGTACTTCAATAAATTCAACTTGTTTTTCCATAGAAAACCAATTTGGTTTTTTATCATGAGAAATTAGTGTTACTTTATGTCCTAGTTTCGTTAATCTATTAGCATGTTCTAGAATAATTTTTGTTCCACCACAAATACCTGTCCATGTCATCACGTATGTAATATGTAACTTTTGTTTTTTTTGATTCAAAAATTTTAAATCTTGCTTTTTTGCATTCTTTAACTCTTCTTCTCTTCTTTCAAACTCAATTTGCTTTAATTGTTCTATTTGCATTCTCTAGCTTCTCCTTTTAGCTATTTTTTTAACTTATTCCATATCTCATTAGTTTTTAAGTATTCTTCATAATGTTTTTTTACATTTTTATCATATTCTTTTAAATCTTCTAATAAAATATTACAATCTTCTCCTTCAAATAATTTATTCACCTCAAGTATTCCTACTTTTAATTTATTATATGTTTCTTTAATTTTCTCATTGTAATTTTGTTTATTCATTATATATAGAAAAAGGGGTTTATATTTAATCCATCCTCTAGATGCTTGTATAAATCTTTTTGCTATTTGTTCATCTTCTAGTTTTATTTTTCTTAATATCTTTGGATATTTTTTTCTTAAAATATTAGTATATTTTAAAAATCCATCATGAAAATGATAAACTGGAACTTTAATTACTTTTGAATCATTTAATTTAGTAGAAAAAAAAGTGTCTTCTCCTCTTGCTCCTTCTGGATTGTAAAATGCAGGTATTTTATCAATATGTCTTAAATTTAAACATAAAGTAGATCCAACTACCCATTTTCCTACTCCATCACTTTTAATTTCATAAGCTCCTTCTTCATTACATAAACTTTTATCTGCATAAGTAATTCCATTATCTTTTATAAATTTTTGTTTAATAGAGTCCCAAGATACAACTTCATTACTAATTGCTTCTATGTAGTCCTTGAATAATTTTTCATCAACGTCTTCATTTAATTCTACATAAGGAATTGGTGAAATATATCCACAATGATATCCTATAGTTACATCTGCATTTTGTATATACTTATAATGCATTAATACATTGTTTTGTTCTTTCCAAGTAATTTCCTTTGTGTCTTCGTTTTTCATACAGGCTACTGGATATTCATCATCATCCCAAAATAAAAGATAATCCATACCTCTTAGTAAAGCATAATACATTAGAGTATTTCTACCTTTAGCATGTCCATGCCCAAAAAACAATTCAGCTTCTTCTTTAGTTAATTTTTCTCTTCCTATTAATCTTTTTTTCATTTCTTCAATATCTTCTGGTGTAATATATTTAATTTTTACATCTTTATAAACATTTGGCATTAGCCCATAGAAATCAACCCTTGTAGTATATTGATAGCCTAAATCAAATAAAATAAATATGGTTAATTCAACTTTTTCTTCCATATTTTTAAACTGATTTATTAAATGTTCATAAGTGTTATTAATTACTTTACATACATTAGGTCTTCCTGTTACAAAACCTAAGCCAAATTGAATTGTTTTTTCCATATATTTCTCCTTAAATTTTTGATATTCAACTATAAAATTATATCATAATTAGTAATGTCTGTCAATTAAAAAAAATGCTTAGAAACAATTAGCTTTTAAGCATTTTTTACAAAAAATATTATATGTTATTTTACATCAAAACAAATCTTCTAATTTGTACTCCTTTTCTAACTTATTATTTAAATATAATTTACTTATTAATTCTAATTCTTTTAAATTTTCTTTTGACATATTAAAAGAAAATATTTTTTTTGCATCTGACAAAACTATGTATTGTATTGCTATTTTAGTAGATTCAGATATTTGTATTGCACTTTTGTCTATTTTTCCACAGTTTAAGCATTTAAATCCATTTTCTTTTAAACTAAAATAATTTAAATTTTCATCTAATTTGCATGTTTTACATTTTTTTATTTCTGGCATAAATCCTAATAAGCAAGCTAGCCTTAATTTAAATACAGAAAGGACAAAATCTATATTTTTTTCTTCTTCTGAAATCATATATAAGGTATTTAAATATAGCTGTAAAATTTTATATGTATTCTGATTTTCATCTGTTACATCATTAATTATTTTTGTAATATATGTTGCATATTTTAGCTTGTCTAAGTCTATACGAATATTATAAAATATTTCTATTATATCACAAGAATTCATACTATAACTACTGTTACCTTGATATATCAAATATTCCCCAAAGCATAAGAATTGAGTGCCTGCCATTAAGAGACTTTTAGGTCTTCTAGCTCCTTTTGCAGCACATCCTATTTTCCCATTTGGTGTAAGTATTGTTACCATTTTATCAAAATCATTCATATTACTTTCTGAAATGATTATTCCCTTCGTTTTGATAATTCCCATTTTGAGTTTCCTTTATGTTTTCTGTATTGTTTATTTTTTCTTCTTTTTTTATATTTTCTACTTCAACTAATTCCATGAAAGTGTTTATATTTCCTGTTTGTTTAAAAGTGTTCCATGCTAGATTTTTTATTTGTTTTTCCATCATGTGTCTATCATCTCCTGTTCTAGAAGTTAAAGCTTCTATTTTTATCTTTGGTTTTTTTATATTTTTTATACTAGCATAATTTGGTAATTTCTGTTAGTCATTATTTTTAAATAAATTTACAAACTTATCATTATTAATCCAGTCTTCACGTACCTTAACCCATAATTTTAAATTTATTTTTTGTTGAAATTCTTTTTCTAAATCTTGCCTTGCATATGTTCCAATTTTTTTTAGCATAGCTCCATTTTTTCCTATTATAATTCCTTTGTGTGAGTCTCTTAAGCAATATATGGTTGCTTCTATATTAAAAATGGGCTGATTTTCCATTGTTTTAGTTTTTTTCATTTTATCAACTTCTACTAATATTCCATGTGGTACTTCATCTTGTAAAAGTTTTAAAGCTTTTTCTCTTACTGTTTCAGCGACTATATCTCTCATTGTTTGATTTGTATATTCATCTACATTATAGTAAGCAGGTCCTTCTTTTAAATTCTTTTCTATTTCCTCTAAAATTATGTTTACATCTTTTTTCTTTAAAGCAGTTATTGGTATTATTGCTTTAAATTGATATTCGTCTTTAAAAGCTTCTATTAATTTAAATATTTGTTCTTTTGTAACTAAATCCATTTTATTAATAATTAAAATTGTTGTAGCTTTTGCTTGTTTTATTTTGTCTAATATCATTCTATCTCCTTTGCCTATACCATTTGATGTTGCTTCTACTACGAATAATACAACATCAGCATCTGGTATAGATGCCCAGGCAGTGTCATTCATAATATTTCCTAATTTTGATTTTGGTTTGTGGATTCCTGGTGTATCTGTAAATACAATTTGGGAATTTTTAGTATTAACAATAGCTTTTATTACTGTTCTTGTAGTTTGTGATTTATCTACCACTACTGCTACTTTTTGTCCAATTATATTATTTAATAAACTAGATTTTCCTACATTTGTTCTTCCAACTATTGACACAAATCCAGATTTGAATTTTTCCATATTTTTACCTCTATTTTAAATTTATTATATTCTTATTATAGTTAATATTTTGTAGAAATTTGTAAACAATTTTATTATTTTTTTCTACTATTTTTACTTGACAAATCTATATTTTTCTTTTGCTTCATAATGAGTATGTAATAGTTCATGTGCTAAGTGTCCTCCAGGTTTTCCCAAAAATTCTTTATAAATTTTTTGTAGTACTGGATTTTCGTGTGATTTTCTAATCTTGCTTCTTGCATCAATGTTATACATTGCTTCTGCACGTTTTTTACGTATGTCCACTGTTTCTTGTATTTTAGCACTTTTTATAGGCTGTCCTCCTCCCATAATGCAACCACCTGGACAAGCCATAATTTCTACAAAATGATATTCTGCTTTTCCTTGTTTTATTTCTTCCATAATTTTTTTGGCATTTCCAAGTCCGTGAGCTACTGCTACTTTTATTTGTTTGTCTCCAATATTAACAATAGCTTTTTTAATTCCTTCTAGTCCTCTTACATTTTTAAATTCTATTTTTTCTAATGCCTTTCCAGTTAAGGTTTCAGAAACAGTTCTTAAAGCTGCTTCCATTACTCCTCCTGTTACTCCAAAAATTGCTCCTGCTCCTGTTGCTTCTCCCATAGGATTATCAAATTTTTCATCTTCTAATTCTACAAATTCAATATTAGCTTGTTTTATCATTCTAGCAAGTTCTCTAGTTGTTATTACGCTGTCAACATCATAAAGTCCATTATTTTTCATTTCATTTCTTTGTCTTTCATATTTTTTTGCTATACAAGGCATAACAGATACTACAAATAATTTGTGTGGATCAATATTTTCTTTTGTTGCATAATATGTTTTTAAAATTGCTCCAAACATTTCGTGTGGTGATTTACAACTAGATAAATGTGGTAAGTTTTCTGGATAGTTCATTTCTATATATTTTACCCAACCAGGACTACAAGAAGTAATCATTGGCAAATTATCATTTTCTTGCAAACGTTTTATAAATTCTGTTCCTTCTTCCATAATTGTAAAATCAGCACCTGTATTAGTATCAAAAACTTTATCAAATCCTAATCTTTTTAAACTAGCTACCATTTTTCCAGTTACATTAGTTCCAATAGGCATTCCAAATTCTTCTCCTAAAGCTACTCTAACAGCTGGTGCCGTTTGTACTATTACATAAGTTTCGGGGTCTTTTAGTTTTTCCCATACTATTTGTGTAGAATCTTTTTCGTGTAATGCCCCTGTTGGACAAGCCTCTATACATTGCCCACAAAAAGTGCAATTTACATCATTTAAACTATTATCACCTACTGTAGAAACACAAGATGAAAATCCCCTATTAATTATATCTATAGCCCCTATTTTTTGTACTTTTTTACAGCTTGAAACACATCTCCTACATAAAATACATTTATTAAAATCTCTTACTATAGATGGAGACAAGTCATCTATTTTGTGTTCATTTTTTGTTCCTTCATATCGTACTCCTGTTACATTAAATTTAATAGCTAATGCTTGTAATTCGCAATTTCCATTTCTAGTACATGTTAAACAGTCACGTTGATGATTTGATAAAATTAAATCCAGTATCATTTTTCTTGCTTCAATTACTGCAGGTGAATGAGTATGTACTATCATCCCTTCTTCTACTTTTTGAATACATGAAGTAGCAAATCCTTTTCTTCCTTCTACTTCTGTAATACACATTCTGCAATCTCCTATTTCATTAATTTCTTTTAAAAAACAGAGTGTTGGAATATCAATATTAGCTTGTCTTGCAGCTTGAAGAATTGTTGTACCTTCTGGTACAGTTACTTCTTTATTATCAATTTTTAAGTTAATCATTTTTTTATCAATCATGTTTTTTCTCCTTAATTTTACCTAATTGCATGAAATGGGCAAACACTAATGCATGTTCCACATTTAATGCATTTTTCTTCATTAATAAAATGCGGTTTTGCTACTTCTCCAGAAATAGCTTCTACTGGACAGTTACGTTTACACATACCACATCCTTTACACTTTGTTTGATCTATTTGTATTTTAGCTAAAGCTTTACATTGTCCTGTTTTACATTCTTTGTATTTTATATGTTCTAAATATTCTTCTCTAAAATATTTTAAAGTTGAAAGTACCGGATTTGGAGCAGATTGCCCTAAACCACAAATTGCTGTTTTAGGGATATTAGTTGCTAATTCTTCTAGTTTTTGCAAATCTTCCATATTTCCCTCTCCATTACAGATTTTTTCTAATAGTTCTAGCATACGTTTTGTTCCAATTCTGCAAGGAGTACATTTTCCGCAAGATTCGTCCACTGTAAAATCTAAATAAAATTTAGCTATATTTACCATACATTTTGTATCATCCATTACAATAAGTCCTCCAGATCCCATCATAGATCCTATTTGTTTTAGTGACTCATAATCTATAGGTGTATCTAAATGTTCTTTTGGTATACATCCTCCTGATGGTCCTCCTGTTTGTGCTGCTTTAAAATCTCTATTATTAGGAATTCCTCCTCCTATATCGTAAATAATTTCTCTTAAAGTGGTTCCCATTGGAACTTCTACCAAACCTATATTTACAACATTTCCTCCTAAAGCAAATACTTTAGTTCCTTTTGAAGTTTCAGTACCAATACTAGAATACCACTCTGCTCCATTTAAAATAATTTTGGTTATGTTTGCATATGTTTCTACATTATTAATTAAAGTTGGTTTACCCCATAGTCCTGCAATTGCTGGATAAGGAGGCTTTACTCTTGGTTGTCCTCGTTTTCCTTCTATTGATTCTAAAAGTGCTGTTTCTTCTCCACATACAAATGCTCCAGCTCCCAAACGTACATCCACGTCAAAATCAAAACCGCTTTCAAATATGTTTTTCCCTAACAAGCCGTATTCTCTTGCTTGTTTTATAGCTATTTTAAATCTTTCTACAGCTATAGGGTATTCTGCTCTTACATATATATATCCTTGATTTGCTCCTATAGCAAATCCAGCAATTATCATAGCTTCTAATACACAGTGCGGATCTCCTTCTAGAATACTTCTATCCATAAATGCACCTGGGTCTCCTTCATCTGCATTACATACTACATATTTTTGTTTTCCTTCAGATAATTTTGTTAATGCCCATTTTTTACCTGTTGGAAATCCTGCTCCACCTCTTCCTCTTAGTCCAGATTTATCTATTTCCTCAATAACTTTATCTGGCGACATTTCTAGCAATACTTTTTCTAAAGCTTTATATCCATTAAAAGCTATATATTCATCTATATTTTCTGGATCTATTTTTCCGCAGTTTTGTAATGCTATTCTTTTTTGTTTTTTATAAAAAGTAAGATCATCTAGTTTGTTTACTTTTGTACCATCTATGTCTTTACATAATAGTCTCTCTATCGTTTTACCTCCTAAAATATGTGTTTCAATAATTTCTTTGCAATCTTCTACTTTTACCATTGCATAAAAAGTATCTTCTGGTCTAATAATTACAATTGGTCCTTTAGCACAAAGTCCAAAACAACCTGTTTGAATTACTTGTACATTTTTTATATCTTTTTCTTCTATAATTTTTCTAAAGGTTTCTATAATTTTTGTTGACTTTGATGAAGTACATCCTGTACCATGACATACTAATATATGTTTTTCTTTAGTGCCAACATTATTATTTATTCTTATATTTAGTTCTTTTCTTTTTTCTTCTCTTATTTTTCTTATTTCTTCTAAAGTTTTCAAAATTATCACTATCCTTTCTTTAAGTTAAATTTATTCAGCCAATAGTTTATCTAATACTTCATCTAATTTTTTAACTGTTGCATTACCATAAACTTCTCCATTTACTGTAAATACAGGTGCTATACCACAAGCTCCTAAGCAACGTGTATTGTCAATAGAAAATTTACCATCTGGTGTTGTTTCTCCTTCTTTTATATTTAATTTTTCTTTTAATCTATTCATCAATTTTTCTGAGCCTTTTACAAAACAAGCTGTTCCTAAACATACTGAAATTGCATATTTTCCTTTTGGCGTTAATGTAAATCTAGAGTAAAATGTAATTACTCCATAAATTTCAGCCATTGGTATATTTAAATATTCAGAAATTTGTCTTTGTGCAATTTGTGGAATATATCCATATTTTACTTGTACATCATTTAAAATTGGTACTAAATTATCTTTTGCAGCTGTATATTGATTTAATATTTCTTCTACTTCTTTGCTTAATTTTTGTTCTATACAATTTTTTTCCATTTTAGGTTCTCCTTACTTTATTTTAGTTATATTTAAAAGTATAACATTTTTTGTTTATTATATCAGACAAGTACTTTTTATACAATAAATTAGAAAAAAAGACAAAGAATATCTTTGTCTTTTCTAACATAAAGATATAATTGCCATAGAAATTCCATATAAAGCTAATACCATTATAGTAGCAAAACAAGCACTAAAAACAATTTCTGAGAGTTTATGCTCTTTTGCAGCAATTCTACTTTCTGCTAATAATATTGCCATTATTAAAGATAGTATTAGAATAACTATGTTATCTGTCAATAACCAAATAAGAGTATTGGCTGCAAAACCTATAGCTGTATGCCCACTTGGTACCATCTTTTCATTTAGCCCTTTATGCTTGTTTGTTTTAGCATAAGCTATTAAAGCTAAAATCGCAATAATTGTAATTATCATAATTGAAAATGTTAAATGTACTGGAGTACTTGTAACATTTTTTATAAATGCCAAACCTATATCAGCTATTTTATCAAAAAATAGAAAGTATGCAACAATTATTGCATTTATACTTGTTATTACTACACCTCCAGCAGCAACATCTTTAGCTATTTTTGCTTTTGGGTGATATACATCCACATATAAATCAACTACTGTTTCTATGGCTGTATTTACCATTTCTGCAAAAATAATTAAAACGATAGTAAACATAAAGCACAAAAATTCCGCACGATTCAAATTAAAAAATAAACTTATAATTACTACTATAACGGCTATAATAAGCTGCTTTTTTATATTTGACTGTGTTGTAGTAGCATAAATTATTCCATTAAAAGCATTTTTCCAAGCATCTATAAAACCACTATTTTTTAATTGTTTGTTTTTTGTTTCATCTATTTTTTTCATAAAATTTCCTTTCATAAAATTTTATCTAGTTAATTTTAGTTGTGTTAATATATATTCTTCCTTTTCTCTCATTTCTTTTTTTTCTTTTTCTTCTAAATGGTCATATCCTCTTAAATGATAAAATCCATGTACTAACATATAAGAAAGCTCTCTTTCAAAACTATGTCCATATTCTTTTGCTTGTTCCTTAACTTTAGGAATTGAAATTATTATATCTCCTAATATGTCTTGGATTATTATATCTTCTTTGTTAGTTTCGTTAATAGTCTTTAATAATTTTTTTGCTATAAATTCATCTAATTCTTTTTTTTCAAATATAGGAAAAGAAAGTACATCTGTAGTTTTGTCTATACCTCTATATTGTTTATTCAATTCTTGTATATTTTTGGCATTTGTTAGTGTTACACATATATATAAAGAGGTAGGTTTTATTTTCTCTACCTCAAAACATTTTTGTATTACTTTTTCAATTAATAGTTCATAAACTGGTTCTTCTTTTATATTTTTCCATATTACTTGTGTTACTGAATTCATTTTGTTATCATATCCTTTATTTTATATGTTTATTCTTTATTTTTTTGTAATTGCCATCTGAAATATATGAATTTTTTAAATTTCTCATAGCATTTAGCTCTACTAATTTACTACAATAGAATTTTATAATTTTATAATATTTATTTGCTTGTTTTCTTAATTCTTTTAAGTCTTTTTTTAAGAATAATATCTGCTTTTCTGTAGAATAATCTAAATAATTTGTCTCTTTTATTTTAGATATATCTTTATATTTCTTCCAAAACTCTTTATATTCTTCTTTAGCAGCTGGCTTTTCCCAATATATTTTTGTTCCTAATAGCTTTACATTATATTCTTCCATTAATGTAATTAATAAAGAATAAGCTTTTTCTTGTTTGCGAATTACTTTAGTATCTACAATTAAGCTTCTAGTATCATTTAGTAATTTTTCATAACATTGCTCTGCTACTATAAGAGGTAAACTATGGGTAAATAATTTTCTGCTAATCCCTAATAATATCATATTTTTCTCAATATTATCATTTTGATCTAGCTTTCCTACTGTAAATCTTTCAAAATTATTATATTGTTCCATAATTTCTTTATATATACTATTATCTGGATCTGCTTTCATTTTTAAAGGCAATATATTTTCTATGTATTCTTCTAATGCTTCAAAAATTTTAGTATATATGTCTTCTTTGTTTCCTAAAGTTAAATTATCAGCTAATTTAATAGAATAATGTTTTAGTAGTCCCTTATATAAACTTTCCATTTGATATGTATATAATTTTTGATACTTTTCTGTTAGCTGTTCTTTATTAAGATTTTCTACTGTTTCACAATCTAGATTTAATAAATAAATTTGTTTTTTATATTTATATTCTAAATATTCTGTTTCTTTTAAATGAACAATTATGTAATATTGTGATAACGCATTTTTTTCAAAATCATTAGCTGTTTCGTTTTTTACTTTTTTATATATTGAATCCATAATATATTTGTCTATGGATTCTAAATATAAAGCATAAACATCTTCAAATTTTTTAGTAATATTGTCTAATTTTTCTTGATTTTCTATTTCTTTATTATTTATATATGTTTCATAAGCTTTTAATGCATTATTTCTTTTAATTGCAATTAGCATTCCATTAATTCCTATTTTTGTAGGAGTTAATAATTTTGTTATTGTGTTGCTAATTTTTGAAAAAAATGTTTTTTCTTGATATATTCTTAAACTTCTCTCTTCCATAACGTGTTTCCTTTCAAAATACTAATTTTTCTTTTGTCTCAATATTTTCTAGTACTTCATAAATAACTTCAACTTCAACACTATTTTCTTTTTGCTCAAAATTTATTTTTTCATTTAATATATTTTCTTTATTTTCTATTTGGGGTTCTAAACTCTTTTTAGCTTCTTCTATTGCTATATTTTTAGCTTCTTCTACTGTATAAGAAATTTCATTGTTTAAATATTCTTTGTAAGTTATTTTTTGAATTTCTATTGGCAAATAGAAGTCTGAAAATAGTTTTAATTTTTTAGTTGTTTCTATTGTATCATAATTTTCAAATTTTGGAACCCTTTTTGTAAAATTTATTTTAAAATTATTTATATTTACGCAATATTTATTTTCCAAGTTTCCTGTTTCTATCTTTTTAATTTGTTTTAATTCAACTTCTACTTTTTGAGAATACCAAACTTTTGCTTTAACTTCACCATTTGCATGAACATATCGTATTCCTGTATACTTTCCTTCTATCCATCCGCCTACTAATATACTTCCTTTAGTAACTATTTCTCCTTCTTTTACTACGGCAGTACCGATTTTGAGCATTTACTTTTACAATCATCCCGTCTTTTGTTGCAATTAGATTACAATATTCCTCTTCTTGTATTATTTCTGGCTTTAAGTCTGCCTCTACTATTTCTACTATTGCATTAGTGCCTTTTAATTCAATACCTATCCAAGCTATATCTTGTCTTTCTAAGCGAATCTGTTCTATAATATCTTTTGTACTTAAACCTATTTTACTCGTACCAATTTTTAAATTGTTTTTTTGTAATATTGATAATATTTCTTCATTCTGTATATTTTTATTGCCTATAATTTCAATATTCCATATAAAATTAGATAAAATTATAATTATAGCTATGATTACAATAAAAAGTAAAAAGAAAATTTTTCTTTTTTTATATTTGTGTAGTATAAATGGAATTCCTTTTTTACTTTTTATTTTTACTCTACATTTGGTTTTTCTTATAATTGACTTAATTTTTTTAAATTCATATATTCCTATATTTGTTCTTATAGTTGTTGAATTTATTTTTTTCATATTCCATAAAAATATATTTTTACTATTACAAATATTTACAAAACGTTCTATAAAATATCCTTCTACTTCTATGGTCATATAACCTAAAATACAATTTAACAGTACTTTAAAGTACATTTTATTTTCCTCCTTTATTCTTCATCTGTAATTTGTTCAAAATCTATATTTTCTATTTTACCTGTTACAATCAAATCATCTGAGGTCATTTCTTGTAAATTTAGTTCAAGGCCATTTATATTTAAAATACCTACATAAGTATTAATACGTATATAAAAATCCTGATATTCTAAGATTCCTTTATAATTTTCTATTAGCATTTTTTCAAATCCTATAATAGTAATTTTAGGCATAGTAGTTGAAACTTCTTGAGGAATTTCTAACAATGAATTAAATCTATTATTCATTCCTTTTTTATTTTTTTTTCTAAAAATTGGCATTTTTTCTCCTTGTATTAAAAATTAAATTATTTTTGAAATTCATCTAAACTCTTAAATTCATATCCCATATTTTTAATCTCTTTAATGCATTCTCCTAAAATGTTGCTATTATCTTTTGATGTTGCATGTAGCAAAATTATCGCTCCTGGGTGTATATTATCTATAATCTTTTGTTTTGCATATTCTTCCCTTCCTTGTTTTGTTTCATCCCAATCGTCATATGCTAAACTCCACATAACAGTTTTATATCCTAAAGTATTAGTATAAGCTATAGTTCTTTCACTATATTCACCTTTTGGGGGACGTAAATATTTCATCTCATATCCAAATTTTTGATAAACTGCTGAATGTAAATCCATTGTCTCTTTTTTTATTTGTTCTTCCGTTAAACTTGGCATACTTTTATGATTTACTGTATGATTTCCTAATTTCTTAATGTCTATTTTTTAGCGATCTTTTAACCGCTTCTATTAATTTATTTATATGCTCTTATTTCATCCTAATATTAGGATGATTTTGAAAAGTAAATTTAATTTTGATGTTTTTTTCTTTGTCGAATTCAATTCTTTCAATTAACTTTTCTAAAATCATTTTATTTGGCTTTTCCATTTTTAAGAACTCGTTTGCAATTTGTTTTATTTCTTTAAAATTTATTTTCAGAGATTTTTGATTCGTTTCTTCCAGTTCTTTTTCTATCCCTTTTATTTCTTTTAAAATTTTATTTCGCTCTTTTTGCTTTTTTTCATAAATAATTTTAAAATCTTCTATTTGTATAATTTTATTTATTTTGTCTTGATATATTTCTTCAATTATATTTTCTATATTTTTTAAATTTTGTTTTAATTCTTGTAACTTTGTTTGCAATAAATTATTTTTACTTTTAGCCTCTTTTTCCGCTTGTTCATATATATTTTTTATTTCTTTTTCTGAAAAATTTATTTTTTGTATTTCTTCCTTTATTTTTTCATTTACCAGTTCTTCTATTAAATTTGCTGAAATTTGTTTACAATCACATAATCCACTATAATTATTTCTTTTAGAACAAATAAAATAGGTTGCTCTCCAAACTGTTCCATTTTTTCTTTTTTCTTCTCGACATCTTAAAGTTGCTTTATTTCCACATTCTCCACAATAAACTAATCCTTTAAGTTGATGATCATATTTCCTATCTCTTGTTCTTGAACATCCATTTAATTTATTTTGTGCCCTATTCCAAGTTTCAACATCTATAATTGGTTCATGCATATTTTCTAAGACAATATGTTCTTCCTTTTTTGTGCATCTTACTTTTGCTATTTTATGGCTTACTTTTTGAAATTTTCTTCCTACTACATTGCCGAAGATAAACTTCATTTCTTAAAATTTTCCCTATTTGTGCCCTAAGCCACATATATTTTCCATTTGGATTTACACTTTTTCTCTTCATATATGTAGGTATTTTTAAATATATTGCAGGTGGCTCTATTTCTCTTCTATTTAGTTCATCTGCTATTTTTATTGTTGACATTCCTTTATTTACATACATATCAAATATTTCTTTTACAATTTGTGAACTATATTCATCTGGCACTAAATGATTCTTTATCTCTGAATCTTTTTTATAGCCATATGGTGGAATTCCTGCTTGATATTCTCCTTTTTCTATTTTTCTTTGTTTTACACTTTTTATTTTATTTGATATATCTTGTGCATAATAGTCATTAAAACTTAGTTTAAATGTTAAAAATTGCAATCCGTCTGGCTTTATTGTGTCTACATTATCTCCAATAGCTATGTACCTTATATTATTTGCAGGTAAAAATCTTTCCAAATAATATCCTGTATCTATATGGTCTCTTCCAAATCTTGATAAGTCTTTTGTTATGATACAATCTATTTTTTCTTCTTCTATGTCTTTTAACATTTTCTGAAATCCTGGTCTATTAAAATTTGTACCTGTATAGCCATCATCTACATATTCTCCTACTTCTATTAATTCTTCATGACCTAATATGTAGTTATCAATAATGTCTCTTTGATTTTCTACGCTTTCGCTTTCCCTGTCATCTCCATCTTCTCTTGAAAGTCTTATATATTTTGCAACTCTTATATTTCTATAACTATTTACCCTATTCAATTTTCCTCCCTTCTAAGTTGAAAGAAGAATTGTTATTTGACTAGGCGGACAAAAAAGAAATACCGGAGATGTGCTTTTTGCACTATTTAAGGATTTTCTTTTGCAGTCCAAACAACGTCAAATGGCAATTATTGTTTCAACTTTTGAGAGTAAATAGCCTATCTAAAGCATAATTTGATTATAACGTGCTCTTTTATAATTGTCAGCCTTAAATAAGCATTATTTTTCATTCATAGTTATATAATTTATGTATTGTTCTTTTAGTAATTCTATTAGTATTTCCTTTAAATTTTCCCTTCCATATTCAATTTGAATATTAACATTTTGTCCGTTTTTCATCTCTACTTTACTCCTTTTAGTTTTATTTAATCTTATGAATGATATTTTAAATTATTCCTCTACTATTAAGGTCTGTTAAAAAATATGAAAATCGGACAAATTTTAGAAATTTATTTTTAAATCACAAAAAAGAGATATCTTTTGATACCTCTGATATAATATAATTTTAACTTTTATATAGATAGTTATATTATTTCTTGTTGTGTCAAATAACTTTGCCATTAAAGTTACCATCATCTAAAATTATTTTTGTGCATACTGTACAAATATAATAAAATCATATTCATTCGAAATCTGATTAAAATTCTTGTCCACCATTATCATTTTATTTTGTGTATTTTTTACCCAATAGGTGTTTTCAAACCAGTACAATGTATCCGTATATAATATTAAGTTTCCTTCTAGGTCTACAATAGCATATTCTATTTTCTCATATTTTTCTATGTAATTAGATAAAATTATCTTATTACTTCTAACATCTAATATTTCAAAATCTTTCAGTGAAATATTTACTTTATCTCCATTATTATCATACCATCCACTTGTTTTCCCATCTAAACTTTTAAACATAATATACCCATCTGACAATAAAGTTATTTCGTTTCTCTCCTCATCTAATCCATATATTGCTTCTTGATATGTTAAGTCATTATATATTTGATTGTCATTATTTTTACTAATCGTTATGTTGCAATATGTATAATTGTCATCAACTCTATCATCAAAATTTTCTAGTGGTTCAATTTTCATATAATAATTATCTGTATTGTAATAATATGCCGTACCTTGTTTTTGTAATTTTATATTTTCCTGTGACGGAAACTCATATCTACTGGGTTGTATTGTTAAATTACCTTTCATCCAAACAGTCGTCTGTAAAGTAAAGATATGCACATCTGCTGCATCTTTTTCCTCATAGTAATCAATCATTCGACTTGAAAATTCATTAGTACCTTTAATTATATTTTCTAATAGTTTAGTGTTGTTTAATTTAATTTTATCATTTTCTTTAGAAATAATATAATAATCTTCTCCATTTTGAGCAAAAGCTGCATAATATGTCTCATTATTTTTTTCGAGTTCTAAGAACATGGTTATTCTGTCATATTCACAAGCAATTTTTTCTTGTCCATTTTCATTTATAAATCCATATTTTCCATTATTACTTACAGGAATATAAAATTCTTCAATTGTACCACCTTGCAAATTTGTTATATTCTGATAAATTTCATTCACTTGTTTGTCCCAATTAGACATAGTTACTTTAGTAGAAATTACAGAGTATACTACTAGAAATCCAAATACTATTACTGTGATTCCATTGATTATATAATGTATATAAACATTTAATAATTTTTTCTTTTCTCCTACTTCTTGCTTTTCCTGTTTATGAGTATATATAAATTGCATAACAGTAGAAATTATTAACCAAATTAACCACCCACTTGTAAGTACTTGACCTATAAACACTTCGTCAAATAACTTGTACTCCAAATAATATGGATCTTCATATAAAATTATCACTACTAATAAAGCTATCATTGAAATAATTACTAAAATGTATGAAACAATTTTCATTTTTGTAGCTTTTTCTTTTTTTCTATATACTAAGTTTTTTATTGCAAACATAATAGGTATAATAGTAAATATTAAAGTAAGTATAAGCCCATTTCGTTCATATTCAAATGCTTCAGTTATTGTCCAATATAATACAATTATTGCAAATATTATTTGCCAAAAACATAACTTTTTATTTATTTTGTTTTGTATTGCATTTATAATATTAGAAATCGAAAGACACAAGCCCAATACCAAAATTATAATTTTAAAATTAGTAATAAAAAATCCTACAATATTATCAGCACTTATGCTTTCATATTCATTATAATCCTCCATTACTGTCAATTTTATTTCTGGTGCAGTAAATATTAGTATAATGAACATAATAATTGCTATTGCATTGATTATTGATACAAAGTAATTCGTTTTTTTATCATTCATAAAATATTTTCTCCTTATCATTTTCTATATTCTCCCTCGTATAAAATATTTCTACATTGTAAAAGGTAATATCTTTTAAAACGTATCATTATTTCAACCAATTATTTTATATTCATGCATCAATTCTAATCACTCGCTTTCTTTTTTATTAGTTCTTTATAAAAGGCAGGAAAGAGATACAGAATGTATCTCCTAAAAGCATAGAAAAACAAGTTTTCTAGTCCTCTGTTTTTTACAAAATAATGCAGAGAAAATACAGAGTTACCACTTCGGTATGTTAATCATTTTTTAATATTTTCCAATGCCCTGTCTTTCTAGCTCCAACTCTTTCAATGTATCCAGTTTCTTTTAATACATCAATATTTCTTTTTATTGTTCGTAAAGACATTCCTGTTTTTTCGGACAATTCTTTTTGAGTAATATTATTCTTATTCTTTAATTCGTTTAATATTAAATTTAAAGTGCCATTTAAAGTGCCATTT
>CALXQH010000024.1 GCA_944390525.1 uncultured Clostridia bacterium
CATATATTATGGATAAATTTAGTAACAGATTCTTTACCTGCTTTAGCATTAGCAGTAGACCCTGCAGAAAAAGATATTATGAACAGAAAACCCTTAAAACCTAAGCAAGGTGTATTTACAAAAGGTATGGTTTTTAGAGTAATATATCAAGGCACTATGATAGGGGTTCTTACATTAATAGCATTTATTATAGGGTTAGCTACTCCAGAAGAAAATTTGCCAGTAGTACAAACAACAGCTCAAAATGGAATAATAAGAACTTTAACAACAGAAGAAGTAAAAGTTGAAATTGGTCAAGCAATGGCATTTACAGTGCTTGCTTTATCAGAGTTAGTGCATGTATATAACATTAGAAACAACAAAACATCTATATTTAAAACAGGTATATTTAGTAATACAAAATTAATATTGGCAACATTAGTATCCGCAGTATTAATGTTTATTGTATTACTAGTACCAGCAATAAGAAATGCATTTAGTGTACCAGTATTACCTATAATGAATATTATAGAAATTATTATCTTAGTATTTATGCCAGTTGTAATTGTAGAATTATTTAAGCTATTTAAAATAAATACAACTAAGGATGAAACTTAATTTTAAAATTACAATATATAAAAGAAATACTAGAAAGAGGTAGTAAAATGGTAGATTTAAAGCAAAATGTACAATATGTAAAATCTGTAGGACCAGCCAAAGTTCCACTTTTAAATAGTTTAAATATATATACTTTAGAAGACTTATTAACATATTTCCCTAGAGAATATGAAGATAGAAGTAAAATCAAAAATATAGCTGATTTAATAGATGGAGAAGAAGTTACTATCATAGCAAGAGTAGTTTCAGAAGTAAATATAAACCGTATCCGTAAAAATATGGTAATAGTAAAAACTGTAGCAGAAGATGAAACAGGTAAATGTATTCTTACTTGGTTTAATCAAACATATATAAAACAACATATAAAAAGAGGAGAATCATATAAATTTTTTGGAAAGGTAACAAATGAATTAAATCATATTGAAATTAAAAATCCAGTATTTGACAAAATAGAAATTACAAAAAATACAGGCAAGATTATGCCTGTATATCCATCTACATATAAGTTATCTCAAACAGCAATAAGACAAGCAATGCAGAATGCTCTAAATATGATAAATTCAAAAATACAAGAAACTTTGCCAGAATATCTACTTTCAGAATATAATTTACTAGGAATAGAAAAAAGTTTAAATGAAATTCATTTTCCTACAAACTTGGAAAACAGATTACAAGCAAGAAAACGTTTAGTATTTGAAGAACTATTAACATTACAGTTAGCTTTACTAGAATTAAAAGGAAACAACAAAAAAGAAAAAGGAATAGAATTTAATAAAAATGTAAAAATGTCTAACATAATAAACAAACTTCCATTTAAACTAACTAAAGCACAGTTAAGAGTTTTAGAAGAAATTGATAAAGATATGGAATCTAAAAAAATTATGAACAGACTATTACAAGGAGATGTAGGGTCAGGAAAAACAGTAGTAGCTATTATTTCAGCTTACAAAGCTGTAAAATCAGGATATCAAGTAGCAGTGATGGCACCTACAGCTATACTTGCAACACAACATAAAGAAGAATTTAACAAAATATTAAAACCATTAGGAATAAGATGTGAACTTCTATTAGGAGCAACTACCGTTAAAAATAAAAAAGAAATATTAGAAAAATTACATAATGGAGAAATAGATGTTTTAATAGGCACACATTCATTACTTACAGAAAATGTTATATTTAAAAATTTAGGTTTAGTTGTAACAGATGAGCAACATCGTTTTGGGGTAAAACAAAGAACAAATATTATATCAAAAGGAAATAATCCAGACACTTTAGTTATGACAGCAACTCCGATTCCTAGAACTTTAGCCTTAATTTTATATGGAGATTTAGATATTTCCATAATAGATGAACTACCACCAAATAGAAAAAAAATTGAAACATATGCTGTTACTAAAAAAATGGAAGAAAGAATAAACAACTTCATAAAAAAAAATGTAGATGAAGGTAGACAAGTTTATGTGGTTTGCCCACTAATAGAAGAAAAAGAAGGAGAAGAAGAAAAAAATGATTTAAAATCAGTAAAAGAGTGGACTAAAATATATTCAGAGCAAATTTTTCCTGAGTATAAGGTAGATTATATATATGGGAAAATGAAACAAAAAGAAAAAGATGAAGTTATGAAAAAATTTAAAAATGGAGAAATAAATATATTAGTATCTACAACAGTTATTGAAGTAGGTGTAAATGTACCAAATGCTAATATAATGGTTATAGAAAATGCAGATAGATTTGGGCTTGCTCAACTTCATCAATTAAGAGGAAGAGTAGGAAGAGGAGAATATCAATCATATTGTATATTAAAGTATAACAGCAAATGCTCACAAATAGGAAAAGAAAGAATGAAAATAATGCAAGAAACAAACGAAGGATTTATAATAGCAGAAAAAGATTTAGAACTTAGAGGAACAGGAGAATTTTTTGGAACAAAACAACACGGTATACCAGAGTTTAAAATAGCAAACTTATTTATAGATATGCCAATGTTAAAATCAGTACAAAGTGTAGCATTAAAAATTGAAAGTGAAGATCCAGGTCTTACATTAGAAAAAAACAAATTATTACGCAAATTAGTAAAAGAAAAATTGAATCAAAGTATTTCTTTATAAAAAACGACTATAAATAGTCGTTTTTTATTCTGGTGGAGATGAGGAGAGTCGAACTCCTGTCCAATATTTATTGTATACTAATTTCTCCGAGTGCAGTTTATTGTTAAGTTTCCCTTAATAATAACACAATAAACAAATTTATTAAAAAGGTAGTTATTTAAGATTACCTACTATTTTCATAACTAAAAATAGTTTTGTTTCCCACTAATTTAACACCTTAATCTTTAAGCGTGGGCACATAAAGTAAGATGACGAGCCTTTAACTAGGCAGCGTATGCTAATTCTCTATTATCAGCGTTTATTTTAAGTCTCTCACATTATTAAAGTGGCCAAGTGAGAATCCACTACTCGCTATTAGTATAGTCAAAATACTGTCGAAACCAAATACATCCCCAAGTAAAATACAATATATATTATATAATATTTAGTATAAAATAACAAGTTATATTATTAAAAAATGTTTAAAGCTAGAATAAAAATAGTAATATGATATTTTAGACTAAAAAACTTGACATTTACATAAAAAAGCAATATTATATATATACTAAAACTAGAAAGGAGAGGTCTATGTATACACAAATGTTGACAACAAAAAAAGGTGGAGAGCTTATAAGTTTTAAATTAAATGGCGAAGAGAAAATGCACCAGGGAGAACAGTGTATGGACGAAAATGGTAAAGTATTTTGGAAAAGACATTCACCTGTATTATTCCCTATTGTTGGAAAGTTAAAGAAAAATCAAACTTTAATAGGTGGAAGAACATATGAGCTTATGCCAAATGGATTTGCTAGAGATTTAGAATTTGAACCAATAACAAAATTAGACCACTTTCATTCTTATGTTTTAAAAAGCAATAAATATACATTAACTAGATATCCTTATGAATTTGAACTATACAATACTTATAGAACTGAAGAAAATAAATTAACTACTATATATAAGGTAGTAAATACAGGGCTAATAAATTTACCTTTTGGTATAGGAGGACATCCAGCATTTAAAATAGATGTAAATGAATTAAAAAAAGGTAATTACTATTTAGAATTTGAAGAAGATGAAGAAAAAATCCATTTTTTATATTTGGTAGATGGACTAGTTGGTATAGATTATGCAAAAGACAGAATGACATCAAAAAGAATAATACCAATAGATTCACATACTTTTGATGATGATGCACTTATTATGAAAGGAATAACTTCAAATAAAATTAGTTTAAAAAATAAAGAGAGTGGAAAAATTATACTTACTATGGATTTTACAGGTTTTCCATATTTAGCTATATGGTCTAAACCTAATGCACCATTTATTTGTATTGAACCTTGGTATTCTATAGCTGATAACGTAAAAAGCTCAGGGATATTTACTCAAAAACAAGATATTATTTCATTAAGGCCTAATACATCATTTGAATGTAAATATACAGTAGAATTTTTTAATTGAAAAGGAAAGAAATTTATAATATGGGAAAAATAATTTTAATAATATTAGGACTAATTTTATCAATGTGTGGAGTTATTTGCATTTTTGATGCCAGAATAATAACTAAAAAATTATTTGGTTTTGGAGATCAAAATGAAGCTTCTATGGGACTAAAAATACTAGGATTTTTATTATCTATGTCAGGAGCAATTATAATATATTTTAATATATAATAAAAACTTAAGTAACCCTGTAAAGGTCTTAATACCCTTTAACAGGGTTATATTATTTTCATATAATAAAACCTACTAAAGCTCTTTACTTTTGATATAAAAATTAATATAATACAAAAAACATTGAAAATATATAGGAGAAATAAATGAATAAAAAGTGGGAAATAAGCTCAATAGAAGAAAAATTAATAGATAAAATAGCTAAAGAAAACAATATAAGCAATTTACTAAGTAGTATACTTGCAAATAGAGGAATTATTACAAAAGAACAGGTTAAAAGATTCTTAAATCCTACTAGAGAAGATTTTTATAATCCATTTTTAATGCCAGATATGGAAAAAGCAGTATCAAGAATTTTAAAAGCAATAAAAAATAAAGAAAAGACTATTATATATGGTGATTATGATGTAGACGGAATCACAAGTATAACTGTGTTAAAAAAGTTTTTAGAAGAAAGAAATTTAAAAATAGATACATATATACCTAACAGACTAAATGAAGGCTATGGACTAAATAAGCAAGCAATAAAATCTATTAAAGAACAAGAATATTCTTTAGTAATTACAGTAGACTGTGGAATTTCAGCAATAGAAGAAATTAAATATGCAAATGAATTAGGATTAGATGTAATAATTACAGACCATCATGAGCCTATAGAAAAATTGCCAAAATGTTTAGCAATTGTAGATGCAAAACGAAAAGATAGTATATATCCATTTAATCAATTGGCTGGAGTAGGAGTGGTATTTAAACTAATACAAGCTATTTCAATTAAACTAAATTTAGATGCAAAAGAATACTTAAAATACTTAGATATAGTATGTGTAGGAACAATATCAGATATAGTTCCGCTGATAGATGAAAATAGAGTAATAACAAAACTTGGACTTAAATTGGTAACAATGACAAAAAACATAGGATTAAAAGTTTTAATAGATAGTATAGGATTTAAAGAAATAAATTCAACAGCTATTTCATTTGGAATAGCACCTAGAATAAATGCTTGCGGAAGAATAGGAAATGAAATTGAAGCTTTAAAATTATTTTTAACAGAAGACAAAGAAGATGCTATAAAAATAGCAGAAAGATTGAATAAATATAATATAGAAAGACAAGAAACAGAAAAACAAATATTTAAGGAAGCAATAGAACAAATAGAAAATGACAACCAAAATAAACCTTGCATTATTTTAGGAAAAGAAGGATGGCACCATGGTATTATTGGTATTGTTGCGTCAAAGGTAACAGATATATACTTTAAGCCTAGCATTTTAATTTGCTTTGAAAAAGAAGAAGGGAAAGGCTCAGGAAGAAGTATACCAGGATTTAATTTACATGATGCTGTAATGAATTGTAGCAAATATGTTGAAAAATTTGGCGGACATAGTATGGCTATAGGTATTAATGTAAAAAAAGAAAATTTTGAAAAGTTTAAAAAAGAATTTGAAGAATATACACAAAATAGTAATATTAGTGATATAATACCTATTATAAAAATAGATAATGAAATAGATTTAAAAAAAATAAATATACAGGATGTAAAAGATTTAAAATTATTAGAACCATATGGAGAAGCAAATAAAGTACCTTTATTTATAATTAAAAATTTAAAAATACAATCTATACGTTCTTTATCAGAAGGTAAACATTTAAAATTAAAATTAGGAATAGATAATTATATTATAGAAGCTATAGGTTTTAACATGGGAGATTTAAATGAAGAATATTTAATTGGAGACAAAGTAGATATAGTCGGAAACATAGAAATTAACAATTTTTTAGGAAATGAACAAATACAAATCAATTTAAAAGATATTAGAAAAACAATATAACAAAAAATTGGGGGGTGAAAATATATGTCAGAAGTGAAACAAATGGAAATAACAGATATTATTACATTAGCAAAGAAAAAAAATAAAAGATCAGATAGTAAACTTATAAAAAAAGCATATGAATATGCAAGGTTTTATCATGGAGAACAGCTAAGAAGATCAGGAGAGCCATATATTATTCATCCAGTTCAAGTAGCATACATTTTAACAACACTAGGATTAGATGACTCTACTATATGTGCTGCACTATTACATGATATAGTAGAAGATACTAAAGTAACAAAGCAAGATTTACAAAAAGAATTTGGAGCAGAAATTGCTGAATTAGTAGATGGAGTAACAAAACTTAGCAAATTAAAATATGCAAGTGTAGAAGAACAACAAGTAGAAAATTACAGAAAAATGTTTTTGGCAATGGGAAAAGACATTAGAGTTATTTTAATAAAATTAGCAGATAGGCTTCACAATATGAGAACTCTAAAACACTTAACACGTGATAGGCAAATAGCAAATGCAAGTGAAACAATGGATTTATATGCACCATTAGCAAATCGTCTAGGAATGTACTCTTTAAAATGGGAATTAGAAGATTTATCATTTAAATATTTATATCCAGAAGAATACCGTGAATTAGTAGAAGGAATTAGTAAAAAAAGAGAAGAACGTTTAAAGTTTATAGACCATATAATGGAACAAATTAAACAAGAATTAAAAAAACAGCACATAGAAGCAGAGATAAATGGCAGAGCAAAGCATCTATATAGTATTTACAGAAAAATGAAAAGAGATAATATTACTTTAGACCAAGTATATGACTTATTTGCTTTAAGAGTAATAGTTAATTCTATAAAAGATTGTTATGCTGTTTTAGGAGTAGTACATGAGTTATATAATCCAATGCCAGGCAGATTTAAAGATTATATTTCTGTTCCTAAACCTAATATGTATCAATCTTTACATACTACATTAATAGGAGAAAAAGGAACTCCTTTTGAAGTGCAAATACGTACTTGGGACATGCATCGTATAGCTGAATATGGTATAGCTGCACACTGGGCATATAAAGAAGCTAGCTTTATGGGAAATAGAAAAGCTAATGTAAAAGTAGAAGAAGACAAACTATCTTGGATACGTGAAACTTTAGAATGGCAAAAAGATATGCAAGATCCAGATGAATTTTTAAATACTTTAAAAACAGAACTTTTTGAAGACGAAGTATATGTATTTACACCTAAGGGAAAAATAATTTCTTTACCTAAAGGAAGTACACCAATAGATTTTGCATATAATATTCATGCTGAAATAGGAAATCATATGACAGGGGTAAAGATAAATAGCAAAATGATGCCTATAATTACACAGCTTAAAAATGGAGACATAGTAGAAATTATAACATCTGATCAATCAAAAGGACCAAGCAGAGACTGGCTTAAATTTATAAAAAGCTCAACAGCTAAAAGTAAAATATTAGCTTGGTTTAAGAAAAATGATAGAGAAGAAAATATAATTAAAGGTAAAGATTTAATAGAAAAAGAAATAAAAAAAATAGGAATAACACATGCAGAAATATATAAATCAGAATATATTCAAGCAGCACTAGAACGATATAAATATAGTGAACTAGAAGAAATGTATGCTAGTGTTGGCTTTGGAGCAATATCACCAGGAAAAATTGTTGCTAGAATGTTAGAAGAATATCGTAAAGAACATCAATCTGAAAATTTAGAAGAAAAATTGGAAGAACTTTCTAAAGAAAAAATTGATAAAACAAAACCTTCTAAAACAGGTATTATTGTAAAAGGTGTAGATAACTGTTTGGTAAAATTATCAAAATGTTGTAATCCGCTTCCAGGAGATGATATTATAGGATATATAACAAAAGGTAGAGGAGTATCGGTACACCGTAAAGATTGTGTAAATATAAATGATTTATTTTCACAAGAAAATAGAATGATAGATGTGTATTGGCATGAAGCAGAAAAAACAAAATACAATGTAGATATTGAAATATATGGAAATGAAAGAAATGGTTTATTAGCAGATATTATCAGAGAAGTAGAAGCAAATAAAACAAAATTAATGGCTGTAACTTCTAGAGCAAATAAAGAAAAAATTTCAATTACAGAAATAACTGTAGAGGTAGAAAATATAGAAGAACTTAATAAAGTATTAAAACAACTAAGAAAAATAGATAGTGTTTATGAAGTAAAAAGAAGAAAATAATAAAGAAAGAGAGAGTTTTAAATGATACTAAAGCAAATAAAAGTTAACAGTGGGATAATTAGTGAAAAGACTAATTGCTATATTGTACAAGATGAAGAAACAAAAGAAACTATGGTAATTGATCCAGGCGGAGAAATAAATAAAATTATAGAAATGCTAAATATTTTAGACGCAAAATTAAAATACATATATTTAACTCATTGCCATGGAGATCATATAGGAGCTTTAAAAGAACTGAAAGAATTAAAAGGTGGAAAAATATTAATACATAGATTTGATGCAGAAGGACTATATAATAAAAATATTAGTTTAACAGATTATGTTGGTGTAGAAGAAGTAAGTTTAGAAGCGGACTCTAGAGTAGACGATGAAGATATAATACATGTAGGAAATATAGAATTTAAAGTAATTCATACACCAGGACATACAGTAGGAGGAAGCTGCTTATATTGCAAAAAGGAAGGACTTCTATTTTCAGGAGATACTTTATTTCATGGAACTTGGGGAAGAACAGATTTACCAACTAGTAATTTCAGAGATATAATAGATTCAATTACGAATAAATTACTAAAGCTACCAGAAGACACTATAGTTTATCCAGGACATGGAAAATCTACAATGATTAAAGAAGAAATACCTATATATTGTGAGCTAAAACCACGCGAAGACTAAATTTGAAAAATAAATTAAAAGGAGAAGATAAAATGATAATTGAACCAAGAACTTTAGCAGGATTTATGGAACTATTGCCAAATGAACAAATACTATTTGAACAAATGAAACAAAAAATAGAAAATACGTATCAAAAATTTGGTTTTTTACCATTAGACACACCAATATTAGAATTATCAGAAGTATTGCTAGCAAAAGCTGGAGGAGAAACAGAAAAACAAATATATCGTTTTCAAAAAGGTGATACAGATATAGCTATGAGATTTGACTTAACTGTACCACTTGCTAAATATGTTGCTAAAAATTATGGAAATTTAAGTTTTCCTTTTAGGAGATATCAAATAGGAAAAGTATATAGAGGAGAAAAAACACAAAAAGGAAGATTTCGTGAATTTTATCAATGCGATATAGATATTATAGGAGACGAAGAATTAGGAATTATTAATGATGCAGAAATACCTAGCATTATATATTCTTTAATGTTAGAATTAGGCTTTAAAGACTTTAGTATATGTATAAATAATAGAAAAATATTGAATGGAATATTTGAAGAAATTAACCAAAAAGAAAAGGCAGTTGAAATATTAAGAATTATTGATAAAATTGAAAAAATAGGAAAAGAAAAGGTAATAGAAGAATTAAAAAAAATAGGAATACAACAACATGAAGTCAATAAAATTATAAACTTTATATCTATTGAAGGTACTACAGATGAAAAAATAGAAAAATTAAAAAATTTAAATATATCTAATGAAACATTTAAACAGGGACTAGAAGAATTAGAACTAGTAGTAAAATACATTAGAATATTTAATGTTCCAGATACACATTTTAAAGTAGATTTAACAATAGCTAGAGGATTAGACTATTATACAGGAACAGTATATGAAACATTTTTAAATAATTATAAAGAAATAGGAAGCATTTGTTCAGGAGGAAGATATGAAAATCTAGCTGAATATTATACAAATAAAAAATTACCAGGGGTTGGAATTTCAATAGGTTTAACAAGACTATTTTATAAATTAAACGAGTTACAACTTATAAAAACAGAAAAGTGTTCTATGGCTGATATTTTAATAATACCTATGACTCAAGATATGTCAATACCTATAAAGCTTGCAAACAATTTACGTGCAAAAAATATAAATACAGAAGTATATTTAAATGATAAAAAATTAAAAGCTAAATTTAAATATGCAGACAAACTAAAAGTTCCATATGTTATTGTAATTGGAGAAGATGAAATAAATACAAATACAATAAAACTTAAAAATATGAAAACTGGAGTAGAAAATACATTAAATTTAGATGCAGAAGAAATTAAACAAGTAATAAAATAAAGTCATAATCTCCTTTGACCAAGCATATATTTGTATATAAAAGTATGTGCTAGGACAAAGGAGAAATTTTATATATATGATTAATATGGCGGTAATTAGTTTAAAAGATATTATTAAATATATTATAAAAATAACTATTATAATTACTCTTGCTATAAGTGGTATAAAATATTTTTCTAAATCTAAAGATTATATTAGCAAAAATATTCAAAAATTAGGAAAGATTTCTTTAACAACTTCATGCTTAAATATTACTATACCAGGAATTGCAAATATAAATAATGATAGAAAAGAAAAAATATCTTTTACACCGACGCCAATATACAAATTAGCATTAGGCTTGAATTTAGGAATGTTGTCACACATAGAAACATCTTCAAAAGAAGAAGAAAATGAAGTAAAAGAGTCCTATAATCAAGAAATTAAAAATGAAGATACAATAACAGAAGAAGACACGCTAGAAAAAGCACAAGAAGGTTTAAAAACCGAAGTTCAAAGTTCTAATGTACCAGAAAAATATACAACACAATACAATGGGGTAAAAATAAAAAATGAAGCAAAATATAATTTAACCACAGAAATACTAACCCCAAATATTACGGTGAATACTGAAAATATACTAATATTTCATACTCATTCTTGCGAAAGCTATACTGCAACTGAAAAATATCCATATAAACAAACAGGAAATTTTAGAACAACAGATAAAAACTATTCTGTAATAAGAGTAGGAAATGAACTAGAACTCCAATTAAAAAGCTATGGATACAATGTTATTCATGATGAAGAATATCATGATTATCCATCATATAGTGGTTCATATAGTAGTTCCTTAAAAACTGTAACTCAATTATTAAAAGATAATGAAAATACAGATGTAGTAATAGATATACATAGAGACGCAATAGGAGACTCTACATATGCACCTACTGTTAAAATAGGTGAAGAATATGCGGCACAGTTGATGTTTGTAATAGGAGGAAACGGAAGCAGTATAAAACATGAAAATTGGCAACAAAATTTAAAATTTGCTATAAAAGTACAAGAAAAAGCAAATGAATTATACCCTGGATTGTTCAAGCCAATAATACTAAGAGAATCAGGATATAATCAACATGTTGCAAAAGCAGCTACAATTATAGAAGTAGGAGCAACTGGAAATACTTTAGAACAAAGCCTAATAAGTATGAAATATTTAGCAAAAGTATTAAATGAAGTTGTAAAATAATTTTTCTTTTTTGCATACAAATTATTGAATTAATAAAATTGTTAGTATACAATATATTTATAACAAAAGAGGAGGAAAAAGTATGCAAAACATAAAATTAAATTTAAAAAATAGTAAAATAGAACAAGCAGAAATAATGAATTATTCTAAAAAAGTATTAGAAATACATGAAGAATTGCACGAAAAAGTAAAAGAAGAAAAAGAACCTTTAGGATGGCTAAATTTACCTTCTGAATATGATAAAAAAGAAGTAGAAAAAATAAAAAAAATTGCAAAAAAAATACAAAGCGATTCAGAAATTCTTTTAGTAATAGGAATAGGTGGATCATACTTAGGTGCAAGAGCAGTTATTGAAGCTTTAACACACACTTTTTACAATTATTTACCTATAGACCAAAGAAAAACTCCTCAAATTTTATATGTTGGGAACAATTTAAATCCAAATTACATAAATGATATAATAGATTTAATAGGAAATAAAAATTTATCAATAAATGTAATTTCAAAATCAGGAACAACAACAGAGCCTGCTATAGCATTTCGTATTTTTAGAGAGCTATTAGAAAACAAATATGGACTAAAAGAAGCTAAAAAAAGAATATATGTTACTACAGACCAAAAAAAAGGTGCTTTAAAACAAATAGCAGATGAAGAAAAATACACAACCTTTGTTATACCAGAGAATATAGGAGGAAGATACTCTGTTTTAACACCAGTAGGGTTACTACCTATAGCAACAGCAGGAATAGATATTGATAAAATACTAGAGGGGGCAAGATTTGCACAAGAAAAATATTCAGATAAAAATTTAAAATATAATGATTGCTATAAATATGCAGTAGCTAGAAATATATTATATAAAAATGAAAAAAATATAGAAATATTAGTAAGTTATGAACCAAAATTACATTATTTAATAGAATGGTGGAAACAACTATTTGCAGAAAGTGAAGGTAAAGAAAACAAAGGAATTTATCCAACTGGAGCAGAATTTACAACAGATTTACATTCATTAGGACAATACATACAACAAGGTAGAAAAAATTTATTTGAAACAGTAATTAATATAAAAGAACCAATAACAAACATATATATTAATCAAGACGAAGATAATTTGGATGAATTAAATTATTTAGTTGGAAAAGGATTAGATTATATAAATAAAGAAGCAATGGAAGCAACAATATCAGCACATTCTGATGGAAATGTACCAAACATTATAATTGAAATGGATAAACTAGATGAATATACGTTAGGACATTTACTTTATTTTTTTGAATTATCATGCAGTGTATCAGGAAAATTATTAGGAGTAAATCCTTTTAACCAACCAGGAGTAGAAGACTATAAAAATAAAATGTTTGAATTATTAGAAAAACCAGGTTATATCAATAAAGAAAAGACAGAAGAAAATATTGTAAAATCAAAAAGAAAAAGCAAAGCTAAAATTAAGATATAAAAAACTTAATCCAAAAAATTAAGAAAATGTAAAATTTTTGTTGACATATAAAAGCTAAATATGCTAAAATAAACTATGTCAATAAAATGCGGATGTGGCGGAACTGGCAGACGCGCTGGTCTTAGGAACCAGTGCCAACGGCGTGGGGGTTCGAGTCCCTTCATCCGCACCAATGACGTATTTGTTTGAACTAATAGAACAAAATTAATACAAAATCAATCAGAAATAAAAATTTGGTTGATTTTTTGTTGTCTATAAACAATATTAAAATCATCCAAAAGTCATTTTTATAAGTAAAGTAATAAATGATATAAAAAAATAAATTTAACGCAAAAAGAAATAAAATTCATTAACAAGAGAAATAAAGCAATATTAAAAGAAATATAATGATAATAAATAAACAATGGCACACAATATAATTGTGTGCCATTGTTTTATCCATTACCAGATGAGCTACGGATTTATAGCAGAAAATTTTATACAATATATATGTTCGTAACATTTGAAAAATGCATCAAAAGGAGTGCCTAAACTATGAAAAAAGTAAAAGAAATGTGCCAGAACATCATTATTTTTGCAGTAACAATGGGCATAAGTATATTGCCAACATTATTATTCAGAACCGAAGAAGAGATGAATATCTTATTTCAACAACCTGAATATTGGGTCATTAGTGTATTTATTGCTACAATAGCCACAAAGCAAGTTATACAAGGCATAAATAACTCCAAAAACTAGGTGCAACTGTGCTTCTCCATTCGAGAGGCACAGTTTTTTCTATAAATTTTTAGAAATATAAAAGTTGATTTTTATGTCAATTTAGTGTAAAATATATTAAAGAACTCTGTTAATTTTTAATTTAATTAACAGATTCATTAATTAAAACCTAATTACTTATAAATTAAAACTTCTAGGGGGGGAAAAACGTACATGATACTTACATCCAAAGATATGATACTTTTTTTTATTATTTTTTGGGTTATTGTGTACATTGCAGTAGGAGTGTACTTTATAGTACATAAAAAAAATAAAGTATTGAGCCTTGCAATGAGAAGTGCTGTCTCTGGAATAATATGTATCTTCCTTTTAATATCAATTGCTGTCCTTACAATTGAAAAAGAAGACATCTATATATACATAATTTTTCTAACATTGATGTTTTTTAACACAATTTGGGATACAAAAGATACACTTAAACTTATAAAGAAGGAGAAAAAGGAAAAGTAATATTTTTTTTAACTCAGTAATTAGGTTTTAAAAAAAGACGAACAATTTGTTCGTCTTTTTCTTTTGTAAAAAATATTTAAAAAAGTATAGATTTATTAAAACAAGTATGTTATGATGTATAAAAATAAGAAAAAGGGGAGAAAATAAAATGAAAAAGTTTACAAATGTAAATATTTTGCAAGAAATGAAAAGACTAAACAAAAACATTGTTATAGCATTTGTACTTATAGTAGTGGGAATTGCATTAGGAGTATGGTCTTATTTCATAATACAAGAAGCATATAATACAGCAAAACCTTTAAATGATATTATTATGAGTGAAGAAGACCAAGAATACAAAGTAGCAACTCTTAATATTCAAAGAAAACCGTTTCAATTTGCAATACAAGATGGAAATCCTAACAGCTACTATATTGTAATGGATGATACTTATATGTATATTGCTTATATGTCAGAATATGATTATACCTTATTAAACAAAGAAGACATTAAAGAAAATCCTGTACAAGTAAAAGGTATAACAAAGCTAATAAGTCAAGAAATAAAAGAACTTGCGCTAGAAGCTTATAATGAAGGTTTGGAAGAAGAAGAACAATTAACAATGGCAGATTTTGATTCATACTTTGGCAATATTTATTTAGATATAACACAGGAAGATTCAGAAATTGCTATATTTCAAACAATAGGTTCTATGCTATTTTTATTATTAGGAACTATACTATTAATAGTATTTGTTGTTCAAAAAATACATTTTAACACAAATATTAAAAAAATGGAAGAAGATTTTATAGAAAAATTAGATGAAGAAATGAATTCATCAAATGCATTTTATTATAAAAATACACACTTATATTTAACAGAAAATTATATAATTAACTTTAGTGGAATGTTTAAAGTAATATCATACAAAGATGTTATTTGGATGTATTCTATGGTTTACCGTACAAATGGAATAAAAACAAAACAAAGCATTAAAGTAATGACAAAAAATGGCAAAACATATGAAATAGCAGCAATTGATGTATTAACAAAAGCTAAAAAAGAAATTTATGATGAAATTTGGAATACTATTATTTCAAAAAATAATAATATTATTTTAGGATATACTAAAGAAGCATCTCAAGAAGCTAAAGCTTTAATAGAAAAAAATTAATAAAATTTTATAATAAAGGAGAGATTATAATGAAACAATCAACAAAAATTATAATAGGTATTATTGTAATTATTGCAATAATAGCAGTAATTATAGTAGCAATGTTTTTAAAAGGTAATGAAAAACAAAAAACAAATTTACCACAAATAAATAGTGCAGAAGATTTGTCAAATATAATTAATCAAGTATACGAAGGAAATACAGACTTATTTCCAACTTTACAAACACAAACAGTAGATGTTACAGATAGTGCAGCAGTGCAATCTTATACTGGACTTGAAAACGGAAATGATTTAGAATATTTAGTAGCATCAGAGCCTATGATAAGCTCACAAGCATATTCATTTGTACTTGCTAAAGTAAAAGATGGAGTAAATGCAAACGAAGTAGCAAAACAAATGTCTGAAAAAGTAAATACTAGAAAATGGGTTTGCGTATCTGCAGAGAAATTATATGCTACTAATAGTGGAGATGTAGTATGTCTTGTAATGACAAATGAGCAAACTGCAAAAACGGTTTATGAAAAATTTAAAACATTAGCAGGTAATGTAGGACAAGAATATGAAAAAACAGAGCAAATAGAAGAATTTCCTCAAGAAGTATATTAAAAACTAAATAAAAACAATCAATAATATCGCTATATAAAATGGAAAATCTATTTAATATGGCGATATTATTTTGTAAGGAGTAAAAAATATTATGGTATTTTCTAGTATAACATTTCTTTTTTATTTTCTACCAATTGTATTAGTTATTTATTACATAACACCAAACAAATACAAAAATATTGTATTATTAATTAGTTCTCTAATATTTTATTTTTATGGAGAACCAACTTATGTATTATTAATGTTTTTTTCTATAGTAATAACATATTTATTTGGTATGTTAATAAGTTATTATCCAAAACAAAAAAAGATATTTTTAATTTTATCACTTTTCATTAGTGTAGGATTACTAGTTTATTTTAAATATTTTAATTTTATTATGGAAAATATTAATTTATGGCTTGCACATAAAATTGACTTTGTATATGTAGCATTACCAATAGGAATTTCTTTTTATACATTTCAAATGATTAGTTACTTAATAGATGTTTATAGAGGACAAGCTAAAGTACAAAAAAATATATTAAAATTAGCAATGTATGTTTCTTTATTTCCTCAACTAATAGCAGGACCAATTGTTAGATATACTACAATAGAGCAACAAATAGAAAATAGGGAATATTCAGCTGAAAAATTTGCATTAGGAGTTAGAAGATTTATTATTGGTTTAGGAAAAAAAGTTTTAATAGCAAATGTACTTGCTAATATTAGTACTAATTTTTTAGCAAGTAATGATTTAAGTGTTTTATATTATTGGATGTATGCTGTTACTATTACTTTGCAAATTTATTTTGATTTTTCAGGATATTCAGATATGGCAATAGGACTAGGAAAAATGTTTGGATTTGAATTTTTAGAAAACTTTAACTACCCTTACATTGCTATTAGTATTACAGACTTTTGGAGAAGATGGCATATTTCTTTAAGTAGCTGGTTTAGAGATTACATTTATATACCTCTAGGGGGAAATAGAGTAAACATCTTTAAATTTATTAGAAACATTTTAATTGTATGGTTTTTAACAGGATTATGGCATGGAGCTGCATGGAATTTTATAATATGGGGTTTATATTTTGGAATATTGTTAATTTTAGAAAAACTAGTTTTAAGCAAATTTTTACAGAAAATTCCTAAATTTATTACAAGATTATATACGTTATTAATAGTTATGATAAGCTTTGTTATCTTTAATGGAGAAGAAACGAAGCAAATTCTACAAAATATTGGTGGATTAATAGGAATAAATAATATACCATTACTATCACAAGAAAGTATTTATTATTTTAAAAGCTACTTTATAGTTATACTAATAGGAATAATTGGAGCTACACCTATTGTTAAAAATATAGTAATTAATAAAAAAATCTACAAAATAGCTAATATAATAGAACCTATATTTTTATTATTTGTTTTAGTTATATCTACTAGCTACATTGTAGATGGTTCATTTAATCCATTCCTATATTTTAGATTTTAGGAGGAATAAAATATGAAACATAAAATAAAAGATAAAATAATTTCAATAGGCTTTGCTACCATATTAATAACAGTATTTATTATAAATATTATTGTAAAAGATAAAACAATTTCTAACACAGAAAGAAGAAAATTGGCGCAATTTCCAGAAATTACAATCAAAAAATTATTTAATGGAGACGTATCAAACAAACTAGAAAATTATGCAACTGACCAATTTTTAGCAAGAGATTATTTAAGAGAACTTAAATCTTTTTATAATACTAATATATATAGACAAAAAGATAATAATAAACTATTTGAAAAAGATGGAGCAATTTATAAAATAGAATATCCTTTAAATATTAATAATATTATAAAATCAGCTGAAAAAATAAAAGAAGTCCAAGAAAAATATTTAAAAAATAATCAAGTATATTATGCTATTATTCCAGACAAAACCTACTATTTAAAAAATGATGATCATTTAAAAATAGATTATCAAACCTTAAAACAAACCATCAAAAATAAATTAAAGAACATGAAATATATTGATATTTGGAATAGCTTAAATTTAGAAGACTTTTATAAAACAGACCTTCATTGGAAACAGGAAAAACTACAAAATACTGTATCTGTTATTCAAAAAAGTATGAACTTAGAACAAATACCTACAAAATATAATAAAATAGAAATAGGAGATTTTTATGGAGCTTACTATGGACAGTTAGCAGCAACAAATATATTGGCAGATAAATTGTATATATTAAATAATGAGACTATAGAAAATTGTATAACCTATAACTATGAAACAAATAAAACAGCTAAAGTGTATGAAAATCCTAATACTGCAGACAAATATGATATTTATTTATCAGGCGCTACACCTTTAATTTCTATAGAAAATAGAGATGCTTCTACACAAAAAGAATTATTGCTATTTAGAGATTCTTTTGGAAGTAGCTTAGCTCCATTATTAATAGAGAATTATAAAAAAATAACATTAATTGATTTAAGATATATTTCAAGTACTTTATTAGATCAATATATTAACTTTAACAATCAAGATGTTTTATTTATATATAGCTCTTTAGTACTTAATCAAAATATATTAAAATGAAAAATTTAATAGTTGACAAAATAAGATTAATAATATAACATAAATAAAAACTATAGTAGTTTTAAAAATATAATTATAAAAAATAAATAAGGAGGGAAAACATGGAATTAAAAGGATCTAAAACAGAAAAAAATTTAATGGAGGCATTTGCAGGAGAATCACAGGCAAGAAATAAATATACTTATTTTGCAAGCAAAGCAAAAAAAGAAGGATATGAACAAATTGCAGCTATTTTTCAAGAAACTGCAGATAATGAAAAAGAACATGCAAAATTATGGTATAAATTACTACAAGGTGGAGATATTTTATCTACAGCTGAAAATTTAAAAACAGCAGCAGAAGGAGAAAATTACGAATGGACAGATATGTATGATAGAATGGCAAAAGAAGCTAGAGAAGAAGGATTTAATCAAATTGCATATTTATTTGAAGAAGTTGCAAAAATAGAAAAAGAACACGAAGAAAGATACAGAAAACTATTACAAAATGTAGAAAATGGATTAGTTTTTTCTAAAGATGGTGATAAAATTTGGAAATGTAGAAATTGTGGACATATTGTAATAGGTAAACAAGCACCAGAAGTTTGCCCAGTTTGTGCACATCCAAAAGCTTATTTTGAAATAAAAGCAGAAAATTATTAATCTAAAATAAAATACATTAATGCTATAAAAATTTAGCAATTTAATGTATTTTATTTTTTATATACTTTTTTAAAAAGTAGTGCTATAATTCTAAATGATATAAACAATAAGGAGGAAAATTATAAATGGACCACGAAACAGCTTTTAGTTTATTAAAAAAATACAATCAAGAAGAATTTCATATAAGGCATGCTTTAACGGTAGAACATGTTATGAGATATTTTGCAAAACTAAATGGAGAAGATGAAGATTTTTGGGGAATAGTTGGACTATTACATGACATAGATTTTGAAAAATATCCTGAAGAACATTGTAAAAAAGCACCTGAGTTATTGAAAGAAATAAAAGCAAGTGATAAAATAATACATGCAATTTGTAGCCATGGTTATGGAATATGTTCTGATATAAAACCAGAAAGTGAAATGGAAAAAATATTATTTGCAATAGACGAATTAACTGGATTAATTTGGGCTGCAGCAAAAATGAGACCATCAAAAAGCACAAAAGACATGGAAGTTTCTAGTTTAAAAAAGAAATTTAAAGATAAAAAATTTGCAGCAGGCTGTTCAAGAGATATTATAATAAAAGGAGCAGAACAACTAGGATGGGAGTTAAATGATTTATTTGAAAAAACAATAATGGCAATGCAAGAAACAGAAGATATAGTTGAAGAAGAAATGAAAAATAGATACTTTTAGAAAGTATCTATTTATATTTATTATTAAATTATTATTCTTTAAATTCTTTAGCTAATTTGCTAATAGCTTTTGTTTCTATTCTAGAAACATAAGAACGAGATATAGCCATAGAATCTGCAATTTCATTTTGTGTTTTAGGTCTTTGACCATTTAAACCAAAACGCAACTCCAAAATAGTTTTTTCTCTATCTTTTAAAATATCTTTCATTTTTTCATATAATTTTTTTATTTTAAATTTTAAATCAACTTCATCTTCAATATTTTTATCATTATTTTCTAAAACTTCTTGAAGAGTAACTATATTATCATCTTTATCTTTACCTATAGGATCTTCTAGATAAACCTCTGAATTTAATTTTTTAGTACTTCTTAAATACATAAGAATTTCATTATCTATACAACGAGAAACATATGTGGCTAAACGAACTCCCTTGGAACTGTCAAAGCTATTAATTCCTTTAATTAAACCTATACTGCCAATAGAAATTAAGTCCTCTTGATCAACTTTAGTAGTAGAATATTTTTTACACACATGAGCTACTAACCTTAAGTTCCTTTCTATTAAAATATTTTTTGCTTCTTCATCACCAGATTTCATAAGTTCTAAATATTTTGATTCTTCTAAGCTATTTAAAGGTTCTGGAAAAAGAACATTATTAGAAATATATCCAACTAAAAAAACAGCATAATTCAAAAATGCCAAAAAACCGCTAAGGGAAAGTGCAAGCATATAATTACCTCCAAAACAATATATAAAATTATATGCAAAAAAAAAATTGAAAGTGCCTGACCGGTAATTTATTTTATGAAGAAAAGGTTTTAAAAAATTTTTTATAAAAATATTGCAAAGCAAAATAACTTATAATAAAATAAAAATATAAAAAAGTAAAAAGGAAGTGCACACAAAAGATGCCAAACGCTAAAACCGTTGCGAGAGTACACACACAGGTAAATCTATAAACAACCAACAAGGCTCAAAAGCCTTTATTAATATTGAATAAAAATAATAAAGTTAGTTTGTTTTTATTGTGTAAAAATTTTAATAAAAGAAAGGAAAGAAGAAAAAAGAAAAAAAACGAAATAGGAATAACCTTAATAGCATTAGTAGTAACAATAGTAGTACTATTAATATTAGCAGGAATAAGTATAACAGCATTAGTAGGAGAAAATGGGTTAATAACAAGAGCAAAATTAGCTGCAGAAAAAACAAATCAGTCAGTGCAAAACGATATAGTAGCAATAGAAAAACTAAATCAGCAATTAAAGAATTTAATAAATGGAGAAGTTGGAGAAAATACAACAGGAGATGATGAACCAGAATTACCAGTAGATATAACAGCACCAACAGTAACAATTAATTTAAGTAGAACTATCACATCTGTAGATAGTGCAATAGAAGCAACAGTAATGCATACCGATAACGAAAGCAAAGTAGCAATATCAAATTGTAAATATATATATAATACTACAAGCGAAATATTAGGAATAGAATCGATAAATTGGGGAACAGCTAATGACTTTGTTAGTAATCCACAAACATTAAATTTAATAGCAGAAACGGCAGGAACATATTATTTACATGTATTGACAGTGGACGAAGCAGGAAATAAATCTGAGCAGATATCAGAGGCAATAATCGTGCAACACACTGGAGGATCTAACTAGCAACAATGTAAGACTAGTAGTGAAGTAGTAAAATTACTTTATATTAAAGGACAAGATCATAGATAGTCTTGTCTCTTATCTTTTACCAGTTTAATTAACAAAATTTTAAAATAAGCTACAATGTTTAAAAATATATTGACACAGATAGTATATTATGGTAAAATACTTAATTGTAAGCCGCCTGAGTCGGGCAACTAAATATTACCTTATAAAGTAATTGCCTTGTTATTTATGCTTAGCGAGTATACAAATATAGGAGATGTACAAAATGTACGCAATTATTGAGAGCTGTGGAAGACAATACAAAGTAGCAGAAGGGGATTTAGTATTCTTTGAAAAATTAGAAGTTGAAGAAGGTAAAAAAGTAACATTTGACAATGTTGTTTTAGTATCTGACGACAAAAAAGTAGAAGTAGGAGCTCCTTATGTAAAAAATGTTAAAGTAGAAGGAAAAGTAGTTTCTCACGGTAAAGGTAAAAAAGTTTTAGTTTATAAATACAAAGCTAAAAAGAATTATAGAAGAACACAAGGACACAGACAACCATACACAAAAGTAGAAATTACTAAAATTAAAACAGCTACAGAAAAAGTAGAAACAGAAAAAGATAAAGTAAAAGAAACAGCAGCTAAACCTGCAACAAAAAAAGCTACAGCAGCAAAAAAAGAAGCTTAATTTAAATTTGAAATATTATGGTAAAAACTATTAATAAGATAGAAATACCCTAAAACAATAATTGAAGGGAGTGAATAGGATGGCTCACAAAAAAGGTCAAGGTAGTGTAAAAAACGGTAGAGATAGTGAATCAAAACGTTTAGGACTAAAAAGAGCAGATGGTCAAGTTGTTCCTGCTGGTAATATATTAGTAAGACAAAGAGGAACAAAAATACATCCAGGTACAAATGTTGGCATAGGAAGTGATGACACTTTATATGCAAAAATAACTGGAAAAGTTAAATTTGAAAGACTTGGCAAAGACAAAAAGAAAGTTAGCGTATATCCTGTTGAAGAAGGAAGCAAAGCTGAATAATAAAATTAAAACTCCATATTTAAATATGGAGTTTTTGTTTTGTTGTTGAATATCATTTTTATACATATAATATTGTAAAATTTTAAAAAATCAAGTATAATAAATATATATTTTAATTTAAAAGGAATGGTATATAAAATGGAAGATAAGAGAAAACGTACATTAACAGGAGATAGACCTACAGGAAGACTACATATAGGTCATTATTTTGGATCTTTAAAAACAAGAGTAGAGATGCAAAATACTGGCAAATATGATCCATATATTTTAATCGCAGATGTTCAAGCATTAACTGATAATTTTACAAATCCAGAAAAAGTAAGAGAAAATGTAAAACAGGTTATACTAGATTATTTATCTGTAGGAATTGACCCAGAAAAAACTACAATATATATACAATCAATGATACCAGAAACAGCTGAGTTAACAGTATTTTATTCAAACTTAGTAACAATTGCAAGATTAGAAAGAAACCCAACTGTAAAAACAGAAATAGCTCAAAAAAAAGAATTATTTGGTGAAAGTGTTACATATGGCTTTTTAGGATATCCTGTAAATCAAGCAGCAGATATTACAGTAGTGGAAGGAACCTATATACCTGTTGGAGAAGATCAATTACCTTTAATAGAACAGTGCAGAGAAATTGTAAGAAAATTTAATAGTATATATGGAGAAGTGCTAACAGAACCTGAGCCAGTACTTTCAAAAACTAAAAGAATTAAAGGGTTAGATGGAAATGAAAAAATGGGAAAATCTTTAGGAAATGCTATTTATTTATCAGATTCTGAGGAAGAAATAAATAAAAAAGTAATGGGTGCAATAACAGACCCTGCTAGAATAAAAAAGGATGATTTAGGAAATCCTAATGTTTGTATGGTTGCATATTATCATAATTTATTTAGCCAAGAAGAAGAAGTAAAAATAATTTGTGAAGAATGTAAATCAGGCAAAAGAGGTTGTGTTGCTTGTAAAAAACAATTAGCACATAATATAAATGTATTTTTAAATCCAATACGTGAAAAAAGAAAATATTATGAAGAAAGACCTGAATTAGTTGAAAAAATATTAAAAGATGGAACAGAGAAAACTAGAAAAGTAGCTAAAGAAACTATGAAAAAAGTAAAAAAGGCAATGAAATTAGATTATTTTGATTAGAGGTAAATTCATTATGGGAATATTTAATAAACCAAAGAAAGAAAATAAAGAGCAAGAAATAAAAGAATATAAAGTATTATCAAGAGATGGTCTATCAACATTTTTAGTATTTGGCATAAATACATCAACTATAGTACAATATAATAACAATCAAAGAACTAGAGTAATTAAAGCTAGGGTAATAAAATATGGAAGAAAGAAAGATCCAGTAAGCGCAAAAAACGGAAATCATATTGCTTTTGAATTAAAAGAAGAAGAAAAATTAACTACAGAAATAATACAAGCAGCAGTTGCAGAATACGAAGAACGTAGTCAAATTGCTAAATATGAAAATATTTATTATTTAGGGAGATGTAAACAAAGTAAATATGGACACTATTTTTCAGAAATGAGTATAGATGTAGAAGAAATCATAACTAATATGATAAAAGAAGAAGAACAAGCAAAAAGACAAGGATTTATGCCTATAAGTATGATAAAACCTAAAGAAAATGACTATAGAACTTCACTACAAGTAAAAAATAAAATGCCAACAAGGAAAGAAAAATTGCCTCAAAAACCAATAAAAAATCAACCAGGCTTAGAAAGGTAAAAAAGGAGAAAAATATGTTTACTGATTATGTGAAAATAATTGTAAAAGCAGGAAATGGCGGAGATGGAGCTGTTTCTTTTCGTAGAGAAAAGTATGTTGCATCAGGTGGCCCAGATGGAGGAGATGGTGGAAGAGGAGGAAATATATACTTTGAAGTAGATCCAGATGTTAATACATTAATAGATTTTCGCTATCAAAAAAGATTTAAAGCGGAAAATGGAAAAAATGGAGAAGGAGCTAATAGATATGGTAAAAGCGGGGAAGACTTAGTAATAAAAGTACCTGCTGGTACAATAATAAAAGATGCTCAAACTGGAAAAGTACTTGCAGATTTATCTGAAAAAGGTCAAAAAGAACTTATTTTAAAAGGTGGAAGAGGAGGAAAAGGGAATTCACATTTTGCTACATCTACTAGACAAGCACCGCACTTTTCACAAGAAGGAGAAAAATGTGAAGAAAAAGAGTTAGTATTAGAACTAAAATTACTAGCAGATGTTGGATTAATAGGATTTCCTAATGTAGGAAAATCTACATTTCTATCAGTAGTAACAGATGCTACCCCTAAAATAGCAGATTATCATTTTACTACCTTAGAACCTAATTTAGGAGTAGTTAAAAATGAATATGGAGATAGCTTTGTAATAGCAGATATACCAGGAATTATAGAAGGAGCTAGTCAAGGAGTTGGACTAGGACTTCAATTTCTACGCCATATAGAAAGAACAAGACTATTACTTCATATTATAGATGTTTCTGGAATAGAAGGAAGAAATCCTGTAAGAGACTTTGAAGTTATAAATGAAGAATTAAAAAAATATAGTAAAAAATTAAGTCAAAGAAAGCAAATTATAGTAGCTAACAAAATAGATAGTATGCAAGATGAAAACTTATATATAGAATTAGAAAAAATGGCAAAACAAAAAGGACTAGAAATATACAAAATATCAGCTGCTACAAAACAAGGAATAAAAGAACTTATAACAAGAGTATCAGAAATTTTAAAAACATTACCAAAAGAAGATTTAATAGAAGTAGAAGAAATTAAAAAAGTTTATACTTTAGAAGAAAAAGAAGATGTTATAGTAAAAAAAGAAAATGGTATATTTATTGTTTCTGGTTTAGTAGTTGAAAAGCTAATGAGAACTATAAATTTAGAAGATAATGAATCATTACACTATTTTCATAAAAGATTGAATGATTTAGGAATAAATGAAAAATTAAAAGAACTAGGTATTAAAGATGGAGATTATGTTCAAATTTCAGATTATGAATTAGAATGGGAAGATTAAAAATTATTGTATTAAATACTTGAAAAACAAATTAAAGTATGTTAAACTAAAAAGTATATTTTAAAAGCATTAAAAAGGACAATACAATTTTGAAAAAAGGTTTACAGAGAGCTAAACAGCTGATGAGAGTTTAGTAACAACTTAACAATATTGTTATCACCTTTTGGCTTTTTCTTTGAAACAATAGTAAAGGAAAACGTAATCCTGCGTTAAAGGTTAAAAGAGAGAAAAGAAGAAAACAAATTCTTTTAAATTAGGTGGTACCGCGGAAATAAAGCCATTTCGTCCTAAAAATAGTTGGATGAAATGGCTTTTTAGTGTCAAATCAATTTTAATTTTTGACACAAAAATAAATAAATAAGTTTGTGTTAAAGATATTTATAATTGACACAAAACTACTTAAAAGGGGGAAAATAAAATGTCAGTTGAAAAACAAGATTATGGTAAAACATTAAATTTACCAAATACAGAGTTTCCTATGAGAGGAAATTTGCCAGAAAACGAACCAAAAACAAAAGCAGAAATTTTTGATAATAGTTTATATGAAAAAATGTTAAAGAAAAATGAAGGACATAAAACATATATATTGCATGATGGTCCTCCTTATGCAAATGGAGAAATTCATATGGGACATGCATTAAATAAAGTTTTAAAAGATACTGTTAATCGCTTTAAAAGTTTGCAAGGCTATCAAACTATATATGTTCCAGGATATGATACACATGGACTTCCTACAGAGAAAAAAGCAATACAAGCATTAGGATTAAATAGAGAAGAACTAAGTGTTTCAAAATTTAGAGACACATGCCGTGAATTTGCTTTAGAATATGTTGATAAACAAACAGAAGGATTTAAAAGGTTAGGTGTTTTAGGTGATTGGGAGCATCCATATATTACTCTTGAACCTGAATTTGAAGCAAGACAAATTGAAATTTTTTCAGAAATGTATAAAAAAGGATATATCTACAAAGGTTTAAAACCTGTTCATTGGTGTATTGATTGTGAAACTGCTTTAGCAGAAGCTGAAATTGAATACAAAGATATTGTATCTCCTTCTATTTATGTAAAATTTCCAGTAGTGGATGGAAAAGGAGTACTAGATACAGACACAAGTATTGTGATTTGGACAACAACTCCATGGACTCTTCCTGGAAATACTGGTATTGCTGTAGGTGCAGAATATGATTATAGCCTCGTAGAATATGAAAATGGAAAACTAGTAATGGCAACATTATTAGTAGATGAAGTAATGAAAAAAATTGAAGCAAAAAATTATAAAACATTAAAAATAGTAAAAGGAACAGAACTAGAAGATATTCTTTGCCAACATCCATTTTTAGACAGAACATCAAGAGTAGTACTAGGAGGAGAAAATGATGTAGCAGTAGATTTAAGTACAGGTACTGGCGCAGTGCATACAGCACCTAGTTATGGTAAAGAAGACTATTTATGTGGTTTAAGAACTGGTTTAGATATTATTGTTACTGTTAATGGAAAAGGATATCAAACAGAAGGAGCAGGTCCTTTTGTTGGTCTTTCTTGTGATGAATCTAATAAAGTAATTCCAGAATGGTTAGAAGAACATGGATATTTGTTAAAAAAAGAAGGAATAAACCATTCTTATCCACATTGTTGGAGATGCAAAAACCCAATTATATTTAGAGCAACAGACCAATGGTTTGCTTCTGTAGATGGATTTAGAAAAGAAACTTTAGAAGCTATAAAAACCGTTAATTGGACACCTAGCTGGGGAGAAGAAAGAATTGCAAGTATGGTAAAAGATAGAAACGACTGGTGTATTTCAAGACAACGTACATGGGGAGTTCCTATTCCAATTTTTTATTGTAAAGAATGTGGAAAAGAATACGCTACAGAAAAAAGCTTTAAAAAAATAGAAAAAATATTTAGAGAAAAAGGATCAAATGCTTGGTTTGATTTAGATGCAAAAGATTTATTACCAGAAGAAGCTAAATGTGAAAAATGTGGTTCACATGAATTTAAAAAAGAGACGGATATTATGGATGTTTGGTTTGACTCAGGTACAACATATCAAGGTGTATTGTTAGAAAGAGGACTTCCATTTCCTGCAGACCTTTATTTAGAAGGACACGACCAATATAGAGGATGGTTTCAATCATCGCTTTTAACTTCTGTTGCTGCTAAAGGAATTGCTCCATATAAAGCAATATTAACACATGGTTGGGTAGTAGATGCTCAAGGAAACAAAATGTCTAAATCTTTAGGAAATGGTATTAGTCCACAAGAAATTATAGATGAATATGGGGCAGATATTTTAAGATTGTGGGTATTAGCTTCTGATTTTAAATCAGATATTAGTATTTCAAGAGATATTTTAAAACAAATAAGTGAAGGCTACAGAAAAATAAGAAATACTGCAAGATATATTTTAGGAAATACATCAGATTTTGATCCTGAAAGATTAGTTAAATATAAAGACTTAGAAGAAATAGATAAATGGGCATTATCTAAATTAAATAAATTAGTAAGAAATTGTACAGAAAACTATGAACTATTCAATTTCCATTTAGTATATCATGATATAAATCAATTTTGCGTATCTGATATGAGTAATTTCTATTTAGATATTATAAAAGATAGACTATATACATCTAAAGTAGATGCTATAGAAAGACGTTCAGCACAAACAACAATGTATATAATATTAAATGCTTTAGTAAAAATGGTAGCACCAATAATTTGCTATACTGCAGAAGAAATTTGGAAATATATGAAACATACTAAAAAAGAACAAGTAGAAAGCGTAATGTTAAGTGATTGGCCTGAATTAAATGAAGAATATGAAAATGAAGAATTAGAAGAAAAATGGCAACAAATATTAAAATTAAAAGAATTAGTTGCTAAAGAATTAGAATTAGCAAGAAGTCAAAAAGTAATAGGACATTCTCTAAATGCAAAAGTTACTTTGTTTGCTAATGAAAAAGAATATAAATTTTTAAATGAAAATAAAAATCTTTTAGAAACAGTATTTATTGTTTCTGCATTAGAAATTAAAGAAAACGAAAGAAAAGATGAAACAAAACTTGGCGTAAAAGTTGAAATAGCAGAAGGTGAAAAGTGTGAAAGATGTTGGAAATATTCTAAAGAAGTGGGAGAAAGTAGCGAGCACCCAACTCTTTGCCATAGATGTGTTGAAGCTATTAGCTAAGGGAGAATTAACTTATGAAAAAATTTAAAAAAATAATTAGTTATATAATAATGATTATAGCTATAATTGCTTTAATTATTGTATATAAAAAATATAATTTTAATGATTTTGAAAAAAGTGTAAGAGAGTCGGATAAAACTATATTTACCAGAGATAGTAGTGTAAAATATTCTAAAATGGACAGTTATAAAATAGAAAACACAGATTATAATGATTCAATGTTTTCTCAAACTATTTCTGTAATACCAAATACACCATATAAAATAACCTGTATGGTAAAAGTAGAAAATGTAGAGAATAAAAATAATAAAACTTCTGGAGGAGCTCATATTAGCCTTGTAGAAACAGGAGAAACTTCAAAAATAGTAAATGGTACAACGGACTGGGAACAATTAACATTGATGTTTGATTCTAAAAATCAAACTAGTATTGAGATTGGATTTAGACTGGGAGGATATGAAGAAACTTCAAAAGGAAATGCTTGGTTTTCAGATTTTAAAATTGAGGCAGGTTATGCAAACAATAATAATAAATGGAATATGGCCTGCTTTATCTTTCCTAAAATAAATGTAAATGTTGAAGTTGACGGAAAAATACAAAATGTATCATTGGAAATGACAGACAATGACATAAGAACAGTACAAACAAATTTATCAAGATTTAAAACATCTATAAACCAAATAAGTAATAATAAAATGAGTATAGAATATGAAACTTATATAATTAATGAGCCTATAACAACTCTTTCTTATGACAAAGAGAATGGATACTATGTATCGGCATCAGATGTGTATAAATATATAAATTCATATTTAGAAGAAAAAGAATATGACCATATTTATGTAGCTTTTCGTATGGCAGATAAACAAAAAGGAAATTCCATATTAGTTAACGATTGGATTGGATTAGGAGGTATGGATTATCTAGGAATTGGATTTTCAAACATACGTATGCCAGATGATAGAAATAATATGGTTTATGAATATAATTATAAAATAAATACATTTCCAGAAGAAGTCTTTTTACATGAATTTTTACACACATTAGAAAGAAATGCAAAAGAATATGGATATGAAATTCCTGAATTACATGATTATGAAAAATATGGATACAAAGAAGATACAACAGAAGGATTAAAACAATGGTATAGTGACTATATGAACAAAGAAATAGACTATAATGGAACAAAAATTGGCTTACCACAAGATATTTATATTCATAAGCCTATTCACGAAAGCAATTTTAAATATTCAAAAAAATTAGATACACTTAAAGAACCTGGGAATATTATAGAAGTAATAAAAGGAATGTTTAAAAAAATAGGTAAAATTTTTGAATATAGTAAGAACAACTTAAATTTAGAAGAAGCAAAACAAAATATAACAATAGAAGGAGAAACTGCAAAATGAAAGTTTCAGACTTTAACTATGAGTTACCAAAAGAATTAATAGCACAAGTGCCAATTAAAAATAGAGATGAATCTAGGTTAATGATATTAGATAAAAATTTAAAAACTATAGAGCACAAAGTTTTTAAAGACATTATAGATTATCTAAAACCAGGAGACTGTTTAGTAAGGAATAACACAAAAGTTATTCCTGCTCGTTTGTATGGAGTAAAAGAAACTACTGGTGCAAACGTAGAATTTTTGCTATTAAAAAGAATAGAAGCAGATATTTGGGAAGTTATGGTAAGACCTGGGAAAAAATTGATGCCAGGTACAAAGGTAATTTTTGGAAATGGACTTTTAAAGGCAGAAATTATAGAAAAATTAGAAAGTGGAAATAGAAAAATAAAATTTGAGTATAATGGAATATTTAATGAAATCTTAAATGAAATAGGCTTAATGCCACTTCCACCATATATACACGAAAAATTAAAAGACAAAGATAGATACCAAACCATATATGCTAAATATGAAGGCTCTGCTGCTGCACCAACGGCAGGCTTGCATTTTACAGAAGAGTTATTTAAAAAAATAGAAAAAAAAGGAATAGAAGTGGCAAATGTTACATTGCATGTAGGAATAGGAACTTTTAGACCAGTAAAAGTAGAAAATATAGAAGAACATAGTATGCACTCAGAGTATTTTTATATTAAGAAAGAAGATGCAGAAAAAATAAATAAAGCAAAAAAAGAAGGACACAGAGTTATAGCAGTAGGAACTACGTCTTGTAGAGTATTAGAAAGTATAGCAGACCAAAATGGATTTGTAGAAGAGACACAAGGAAATACTAGTATTTTTATTTATCCGGGTTATAAATTTAAATGTTTGGATGCATTAATTACTAATTTTCATTTGCCAGAATCTACGTTAATAATGTTAGTATCTGCATTAGCTGGAAAAGACTTTATAATGGAAGCTTATAAACAAGCTGTAAAAGAAAGATATCGTTTCTTTAGCTTTGGAGATGCAATGTTTATAAAATAGGAGGAATAGATGAATTCAGCAGTAACATATGAATTATTACATATAGATAAAAATTCAGGAGCAAGAAGAGGAGTGATACATACTCCTCATGGAAATATACAAACTCCTGTATTTATGCCGGTAGGTACACAAGCTACAGTAAAATCTATGACACCAGAGGAATTAAAGGAAAAAGTTGGTGCACAAATAATATTATCAAATACATACCATTTATATTTAAGACCAGGACACGAAATAGTAAAACAAGCAGGAGGACTCCATAATTTTATGAGATGGGATAGACCTATCTTAACAGATTGTGGAGGATTTCAAGTATTTAGTTTAAGTGAATTAAGAACAATTAGTGAAGAAGGAGTAGAATTTAGATCTCATTTAGATGGAAGCAAGCATATGTTTACTCCAGAAAAAGTAATGGAAATAGAAGAAGCTTTAGGAGCAGATATTATAATGTCATTTGATGAATGTTGTCCATATCCTTCTACATATGAATATACTAAAAATTCTATGGAAAGAACAACTAGATGGGCAAAACGTTGCAAAGAAGCTCATAAAAATACAGATAAACAAGCATTATTTGGAATTATCCAAGGAGGATTTTACGAAGATTTAAGAAAAAAATCAGCAAAAGACTTAATAGACTTAGATTTTCCTGGATATGCAATAGGTGGAATTAGTGTGGGAGAGCCAAAAGAAGAATACTTAAAAATGCTATATTATACAGCACCTTTAATGCCAGAAAATAAGCCTAGATATTTAATGGGCGTAGGAACACCAGATTATTTAATAGAAGCAGCACTAGCTGGAATTGATATGTGTGATTGTGTGCTTCCTACAAGAATTGCAAGAAATGGAACAGCAATGACTTGGAATGGAAAAGTGGTAGTACGTAATGCTACATATGAAAAAGATTTTTCAGCACTAGATAAAGAATGTGACTGTTATACTTGTAAAAATTATACAAGAGCATATATAAGACATTTAGTAAAAGCAAATGAAATATTAGCAGTAAGATTATTATCAATACATAACCTTAAGTTCTTGACTAAATTGATGGAAAGAGTTAGAATAGAAATAGAGAATGATAATTTACTAAACTTTAAAAATGAATTTTATAAAAAATATGGATATGAAAAATAATTAACAAAAGAAAGTGGAGGATGTTTATGAATGACTTTATTGGCAGTGGAGGATATAGCAATAATCGCAAAGAAGAAAATTTAAATGCAAAAAAATGGATGAAACTTATTGGAGTTATATTAGTATTATTATTTATAATAGTTATTGCTATAATATGTTTAATGTATTATATTGATACAACGGAATTAAAGATTTCTGTAGATGGCAAGTCTATGAGCGGTTTAAAAAATGTATTCATTTTTAAAGAAGATAAAATATATATACCAATACGTGAATTTGCTGACTATGTAGGTTATAAATCATATAACGGAGATTATAAAGAAGAATATTTTGATCAAGTATATGTACAAAATACCAGTGAAGAAGCCTACTTCAATTTAAATTCTAAGACAATATATAAAAAGTTACTTAATGGTGAAGATGATTACGAATATTTTGAGATAGAAGAACCTGTTATTATGATTAATAATCAATTATGTACAACAATAGAAGGAGCTCAAATAGCTTTTAATATATTAATGTCATATAAAGAAAATAATATTACTATATATACATTACCTTATTTGGTGAGTTATTATACAGAAAAAAATGAAAATTCTGCAATATCAGACAAAGATGCAGATTTTAGTAACCAAAAAGCATTATTACATAATTTAATAATAGTAAAAAATTCTAATAACTACTATGGAGTATCCTCATTAGATGGACAAGAAATATTAGGTACAAAATATAAAACAATTAAATTTATTGAAAGTACTAAAGAATTTATTGTAACAACTGTAGAAAATAAGATGGGTATAATGTCTTATGATCCAAATACTTATAAAGCTATCACTAAAATTTTACCAGAATATGATAATATTAAACAAATAGACAAAAATAATGGATTATATTTGGTAACAAACAATAAGAAACAAGGTGTTGTTAACCAAAATGGAAGTGTTATAGTTTATTTAGAATATGACCAAATAGGGATAGATAAATCAAGATATAGTGATATTAAAAACACTTATTTATTATATGACAAATGTATACCAGTAAAACTTAATAATAAGTGGGGATTAATAGATAAAACAGGAAAGAAAATTTTAGAAGTAAAATATGATGATTTAGGTTCTACAGTAAATGCAGGAACAATAAGTGAAAATAATGTTAATAGTCTTAATGGAGTTTTACTAATTCCTAAATATGAAGGAATTGTTGTTAAAGAAGGAGAAAGCTACGGGTTAGTTAATAGTAGTGGAGAAACTTATATACCATCAGTCTTAACAACAATATATTCTACAACAACAGAAGGTGAAACAACATATAAAATGATTTATATTGGTAATACAATGAACGTAATAACATACCTTGAAACATATGTAATAAAAAATGAAAACAATACTACAAATAACGAAGAAAATAATACAACTACAAACACACAAACAAATACTGCAACAAATGTAACAACAAATACTCTAGACAATAATAGTATAGAAACTAGTAGTAATGTAGAAGAAAATTCTCAAAATACACAAAATCAAACTAATGATCAAGTAAATAATAATCAAGAAGCAAATCAAAATAACCAAACAACAACGCAAAATACAAATACCCAAAACAATAATGCAGTGTAATAATAAATAATAAGGCAGAGTTTATTTAAGCTCTGCCTTATTTATAATATATTTAAATTTTAAATTTATTGTTCTTAAATAATTTGTAAATACATACAATAAGAATAACAAGAAAGGAATGAGATTAAATATGGAAAAAGATTTAAAAACGAAGGTAAATATAGAACAAAGTGAAATTAAACAAAATATAATTAGAATAGTAAAAGGAAGTATATTAGCTATTCTAATTTCTTTAATCTTATTATTTATATATGCAACCCTTTTAACATACACTGATATTCAGGAAATAACAATATTCCCAGTAATATTAACTATAATAGGAATAAGTATTTTAACTGGAAGTATGATAAGTGCAAGAAAAATCAAAAAAAATGGAATTTTAAATGGTGCAATAGTTGGTTTAATTTATATTTTTATTCTATATTTATCTTCTAGTATATGTTTAGTAGGCTTTTCAATAACATTAAATTCTTTTACAACATTAATAACTGGAGCAATAACAGGAATTATAGGAGGAATTATAGGAGTTAATATAAACAAAAAATGAAAAAAATTGTATAAAAAGTCAAAAAATAGCAATGAATTTTCAGAGTAAATTCTGTAAAATAGTTGCTATTTTTTTTATTTTAATATAAAATATGAAACGATACAAACTATTATTATATAGGAGGAAAAAAATTGATTACTTTAGAAGTAGTTAAACAAAATGAAGAACTAAAGCAATTAATATTAAGTGCACAAAAACAATTAAATGCTTTAGGATATACAGAACATTCAACAAGACATATCAACATAGTGTCTAAACGAGCAGGAGATCTTTTAAAAATTTTAGATTATCCACAAGAAAGAATAGAATTAGCAAGAATAGCTGGATATATGCATGATATAGGAAATTGTGTAAATAGAACAGATCATGCACATACAGGAGCATTACTTGCTTATGAAATTTTAAAAGATATAGGAATGGATGTTGAAAAAAGAACTGAAATTATGATGGCAATAGGCAATCATGATGAACAAACAGGAACAGCAGTAAGTGATATCTCTGCAGCACTTATTTTAGCAGATAAATCAGATGTTCACAGAGATAGAGTAGTAAATCATAACATATCAACATTTGATAAACATGATAAAGTAAATTATGCAGTAACTGAATCAAAATTTTTAATTGATAAAGCAAATAGAAAAGTAACATTAGATTTAACTATAGATACAACGATATCACCTGTACTAGATTATTTTGAAATATTTATGGAAAGAACTATGATGAGTAAATATGCAGCAAAATATTTAGGAATTTGGTTTGAACTAATAATCAATGATACAAGACTATTATAAAAAGGAGAAAAAAATGAAAACAGAAAAAACACTAAAAAAAGTATTAATAATTTTATTTATTATTTTAATTTCACTAATTTCATTTGGTGGAATATTTGTGCAAGATACAAAATTTGTAAAAAACATAATACCAGAGTATCAATTAGGAACAGATTTAACTGGAAGTACAATAGTAGAATTTAAAGTTAATGATGAAACCAATACTGTTATTTATGATAAAGAAGGAAATATTGTAGAAGAAGAAGGTGAAGATACTGAGACAAAAGAGGAACCTATTAACCCAAAAGAAATATTAACTGAAGAAAATTACTTGTTATCAAAAGATATATTTGAACAAAGATTAAAAGCTATGAATGTTGAGGAATATATTCTTAGATTCAATAAAAATGATGGTAAGATTGTACTACAATTACCAGATAATTCAGATGTAAGTTTTATTTCTCAATATACTGCAGTAAAAGGAGCATTTACAGTAGTTAATGAAAATGATGAAATATTATTAAATAACACTCATTTGAAGGAAGCTAAAGTTGGTTATTCTAATACTGAATCAGGAACAGTAATATATTTAAATGTACAATTTAATAAAGAAGGAACACAAATTTTAAAAGACATTACTAATACTTATATAAAAACTACAGATGAAGAAGGAAATGAAGAAACAAAAGAAGTTTCTTTTAAAATAGATGACACAATCATTTTAACAACTTATTTTGAAGAAGAAATTACTAACGGAGCTGTTCAATTTTCAATGGGGGCTACCAATTCAACTGAAGAATTAAATGAATATATTAAAGAAACTTCTATTTTAGCCATATTATTAAATACTGGAGAATTGCCTATAACATACACTATTGAAGATATGTATTATATGATGTCAGATATAACTGTAGAAACATTTTTAATACCTACAATAATAATAGGAATAATAATAATAATTGCTATTATTTTCTTGATTGCAAAATATAAAAAGAATGGACTTTTAGCAACTATTTGTTTTATAGGATACATAGCAACATTATTATTAATAATTCGTTATACAAATGTTATTATAAATCTAACAGGAATTGCAGGAATAATAATATCTATATTATTAAATTATATTTTTACAGTTTATTTGTTAAATTCATATAGAAAGGAAGATAATAAAATAATAACACAAGCGTTATGTATATTAATTCCAGCAATAATTATATCTGTTATATTAAGTTTTGCAAAATGGTTAAATATATATAGTTTTGGAATGGTAACATTTTGGGGAATATTAGTGACAATAATATATAATTTTATTATTACAAAAAAATTAATTGAGTTAAGTAATAAAAATAACTAAAAAGAGGTAAAAAAAATGAAAAAATATATTTATGCAATATTAATAATAATTACTATAGTAGGAGCTATTATTATAGGAATTAATGGACTTAACGTAGACATAGTATACGGAAAGAATACAAGAATAGATATTTTTTTAGGAAAGCAGTTTGATAATAAAGATATACAAAAAATAGCACAAGAGATATTTGAAACAAATGAAATATTAGTACAAAAAATAGAATATTATGGAGATATAGCTGCAATTACAGTTAAATATCAAAATTCAGAAAATATAAATGAAAAGCTAGAAAATTTAAATGCTAAAATTAATGAAAAATATGGATTAGAAAATGAAGTAGAAGATATAAAAGTAACAAATTACTCTAATGTTAAACTTTTAAGTATATTAAAACCATATCTATGGCCTATAAGCATTAGTATAATTACAATACTAATATATGTACTAATACGTTATAGAAAATTGAAATCTATAAAAGTAATTACTGAATACATATTTAATATAATTCTTGCAGAAACAACTTATTTAGGAGTTATTGCAATTACAAGAATTCCAATAAACAAATTTATAGTTCCTATAGCATTATTAATTTATGTATTAACAATTATTATTACAACAATATTAAAAGAAAGAGAATTATCTTTAGCAAATATAAAACAAGAAAAAAAATAATTTACAAACAAAAAAGTTAAAATATTCATACTATATAGTATGAATATTTTTTATACAAATAAAAAATATATATATAAAAGAGCGTGAAGAAAAATGTTAAAAATTATAAAAAAAATTATAAATCGTAGTATTAATAATGAAATTAATTATAAAACAGCTATTAATCTTTTGAAAGAAAGTAATGGAATTTTGTTAGATGTTAGAAGCAAACAAGAATATGAAGAAACACATTTACCGGGAGCTATAAATATTTCACTGTATGATATAAAACAAGAAATAGAAAAAAAAATACCAAATAAAAATGAGACTATTATAGTATATTGTGAAACAGGAAGTCGTAGTAAACAGGCTAAAACAATATTAGAACAAATTAATTATAAAAATGTATACAACTTAAAAAATGGTATTAATTCAATATAAAATTTATATTGATATTTAGCTGGAACATGCTACCAATTAAATACATTTAGAATAAAATATGTATATCTAAAGCATTTTAGTAGATAATATTCATTATGGAAGGAGAAGTTATATAAAAATGAAATCATTTTGCATAAAAACAAATAATACAACTATATTAAATTATCTGCTAAATCAAATAGAAAAAATTGATTTTAAAGATCTTATATATACGAAAAATAAATTTAAAATATATAATAATATTATTATTCATTATAAAGGAGAAAATAATACTAATTTTTGTTATTTTTTAAGTGATTTAATAAAAAAAATTATAACTGATTTTTATGAAGAAAAAATAATAAAACAACTTATTAATTATAATTACTTCTATTTTGAAGAACATGAAAAAAGAATTATTTTACAAAATTGTTTAAAAATTGTAAAAATAGATGAGGATAAAGAAAGAGAAAAAATAGATATGTTAATATCAGAAAAAATAGTAAAATATATAATGGAAAATAAAACGATGATTTTAAATGGTTTTATATATTTTAGAATAAAAGAGTATTTTAATTATCTAGACAATAATGTAGATAAAGCTGTGAGCCAATTTGTTATAGAAAAAGAGTATTCTGAATTTATTAGTTTATTACGTATATATGTAGAAACTAAAAATACAGATTTAGATTTACTGCATTTAATATATATAAATGGAGAATCTATATTAATAGATAAAGATAGAAATGTAGTTTCAGTTTCAGAAAATGTATATAATGCAAAATATTTATCAGATATATCTTTTTCTTCTAATGACTTAGCTTTAAATACTTTATTAACATTGTTACCTAAAAAAATAGAAATACATTTAATTAATGAAGAGGATGAGTTTATAAATACTATAAAACTAATATTTGAAAGTAGAGTTTCAATATGTAATGATTGTAATATATGTAGGACTTATAAACTGCTAAATAACGCAAAAAGCATACACTAACTATTTACTAAATAAAAAAAATATGGTATAACTATTGTATAAAAATATGGAGGTTATTATGGAACAAGATAACAAAAAATTAATAACTATATTAGTACCAGCATATAATGAAGAAGAGGTTTTAGAGTTACTGTATGAAAGACTAAAAAATTTAATGGACGAAAATATTAATTATAATTTTGAGGTTTTACTTGTAAACGATGGCAGTAAAGACAAAACATTACAAATTATGCAAGAACTAAGAATAAAAGATAAAAGAATAAGTTATTTAAACTTATCTAGAAATTTTGGAAAAGAAATAGCTATGATAGCAGGCTTGGATTATTGCAAAGGAGATGCGGTTGTAATTATTGATGCTGATTTGCAAGATCCACCAGAACTAATACCTGAAATGATAAAATACTGGGAAGAAGGCTATGATGACATATATGCAAAAAGAAAAACCAGAGAAGGAGAAACTTGGCTTAAAAAATTTACGTCAAAAATGTATTATAAAATATTACAAACATTTACTAAGATTGAAATTCAAAAAGATACAGGGGACTTTAGATTATTAGATAGAAGATGTGTAGAAGCTTTAAAATCTATGAGAGAAAATCAAAGATATACAAAAGGTTTATTTAGTTTAATAGGATATAATAAAAAAGAAATTTTATATGATAGAGATCCTAGAGCAGCAGGTCAAACTAAATGGAATTATGGAAAATTAATAAATTTATCTATAGATGGAATTACATCATTTACAACTACACCTTTAAGATGGGCTGCAATTATAGGAGTTATCATATCAATAATAGGCTTTATTTATATGTTATATATTATAATTAAAACACTAGTAACTGGAATAGATGTACCAGGATATGCTTCAATGATGGTAGTAATACTATTTTTAGGCGGAATACAATTAATATTTTTAGGAATAATAGGAGAATATCTTGGACGAGCATTTAATGAAAGCAAACATAGACCACTATATTTTATTGAAAGATATAATGAAAAAAAAGAAACAAATGAAAATTTAAATAAATAAAAAATGTAAAAATATAAAAAAGATATAGTTCAAATTTTAAAAAATATTTAAAATTTGAACTATACTTTTTTATTTATAAATCATGTAATCAATTTCAGGAAATATACAATCTTTTTCTTCTATATTTTCCAAAAAATTAACAAATTCATTATCAATTTTATCTTGTATAATTGCATCATATAGTTTATTAAATCTTCCAACATGATCTTTAATACGTTTTTTAGCATAGTCTACCATTGTTCCATTAGTTATAATAAATAGCCAATCACTGCTTTGAGCAAGCAAAACTTCTCTAGCACATTGATTTAAAATTCTTCTTTTAATTTTATCTTGTTCATTTGAAAATTTATTAGCTAATTCTACCATTCTGTCTCCAATTTTATGTAAATGTTTATGAGCATAATCATTAGTATTATTTAACCATACCTCACTATAACCGTTAGCACCCCAACTAGAACGACAAGGAGTACTAATCTGCATCAATGGATATTTTTCTATATATTCACTAGGAGTAATCAATTTAAAATTGCAATTATCATAATAAATTTTTTTAAATAAAATATATAGCCAATCTGGTCCCTCATACCACCAATGTCCATATAATTCTGCATCATATGGGCAAACTATGATAGGCGGATTAGTAGTAAGAGAAGACAAAAAATTAATTTGGGAAACTCTACTATCAAAAAAATGACCAGCTTGTTTTTCAATGGAATCTTTTGCCCACTGCAAATTATAATAATCTTTTTCACAATTTTTTCCTGTAATTCGGTAATATTTTAAACCAGTATGAACTCTGGCACCGTTAGAAGCAATATAAGGTTTAATATAATCATAGGGAGCATCATAACCAATATCTCTATAAAATTCTCTATAATTAAAATCTCCAGGATATCCATTAATAGAACTCCAAACCTGTCTAGAAGATTCAATGTCACGTCCAAAAGCAATAATTCCATTAGGAGAAACAATAGGAGCAAAAGTACCATAGATAGGAGTAGGGTTTGCATATAAAATGCCATGAGATTCTGTAATAATATATTTAATACCAAATTCTTTTAAATATTTATCTGCTTCAGGAATATAGCCACATTCTGGAAGCCAAATACCATTGGGCTTTTTATTGAAATATTTTTCGTAAGTTTGAACTCCTATGGCAATTTGAGCTCTTATTGTTTTTTCATTTACATATAAAATTGGAAAATAACCATGAGTAGCTCCACATGTAATAATTTCTAAAACGCCAATGTCTTGAAAATATTTAAATCCATTAATCAAATTGCAATTATAAATATTTTTAAATAAATATAAATCATTAGAATAACGATTTAAATAATATTTAGCTAATTCATTTTCTTTTAAATTATTTTTAGTTCTAATTATTTCTTTTTCTGCAAGTTCTATATGCTTTTTTAAATATTTTATATAACGCTTCTGCAAAAGCTTATTATCTAACATATTTAAAAGAGGAGGAGTCATTGACATTGTTATTCTAAAGTCAACCTTTTCCTCCTCTAGTTTTTTGAAATTAGTTAATAATGGCAAATAGGTTTCAGATATTGCCTCATAGAGCCATTGCTCTTCTAAATAATCTTCACTTTCGGGATGATGAATAAAAGGCAAATGAGCATGTAATATAAAACTAACATATCCTTTTTGTTTAGACATAATTTTACTCTCCAATCAATTAAGATGACATTTTAGAAGAAGTTACTTTTTCATCTAATTTGTTGTTTTTTAACTCGTCTTTATATATTTTTTTATATAAGTCATAAATATTATATATTTTTCCAATATTTTGCATAAAAGATAAAGAAAAAATGCTTTTTTCTTCGACTAAGCCGTTTTTTACATTTTTAAAGAATATAGATTTACTAAAATTTTCAAACAAAATATGGTCATTAGGTGTTTGTAAATCATTAGAAGAAGTTATAAAAACATAATTATTTTCAATATTAATATTATTATTTTTAGGCTTTCTAATTAAAGATACATCATATTTACAGTCACTGTCTGGGATATGAATATACCAACTATTAGCATAGTCATTTATTTCTACTTCAAAACTATAATTTTTAGTTTTATTAGTAACAACTAAAAAAGGAATAGTATTATTGAAGAAATCTTCACTATATTTATTAATAAGATTTTGTCTGTCTTGTACAGAAATATCCCAATAAGCAAATAAAATAGTAGGAGTTTGAGCCAATATTTTTACAATAGTTTGATTATAACTATTAGGCAAGTCATAATATTCTACAGAAAAATTTTTTTTCTTATTAGAATTATTAACAGTTTTTTTAGTAGCTTTTTTTGTAGAATTTTTAGTAGTTATGCTAGTAGAATCTTTTTTTATAACTTTTGCTGTATCAGATTTTGCCTTAGTTTTAGATACTTTAGAAATATTTAAAATTTTAGATTCAATAGAATTTTTATTTGACTTATTTGTTGCTTCTAATTTAGTAGCTATACTAGTTTTTTGGGGTACAGTTGTTGATTTTTTTATTTCTTTAACAATATAATTTTCTTCTTTTGCTTTTCTTGGCATTTTTTCCTCCGTTTTTTACATTATTATCTATATTATACTATACCAAAATAAAAATAAATTCAATAGAAAAAACTGAAAATTTTGAAAAAATAAAAAATTAGATTTAAGTAAAAAAATATTTATAAATTTTGTAAAAATAAGTTTACTTTTGTCAAAAAATTATATACAATATACACAAGAAAAATCAAAAGAAAAGGGAAGGAGTAAATTTTCCAATGAAAATATTAATGTTAACATGGGAATATCCTCCAAGAATAGTTGGAGGTATAGCAAGAGTAGTACATGACTTATCTAAAAGACTTATAAAAGATGGACATCAAGTAACTGTAATAACGTACAAAGAAGGCGATTTACCAGAATATGAAAATGATAAAGGAGTAGAAGTATATCGTGTAGAAAATTATATGATACATCCAAATAATTTTATAGACTGGGTATTGCAACTAAACTTTAATTTAGTAGCTAAAGCTACAGAAGTAATAAATAAAAATGGAAAATTTGATGTAATACATGCGCACGACTGGTTAGTAGCATCAAGTGCCAAAACCTTAAAACAATCTTTTCAAATTCCACTAGTAGCAACAATACATGCTACAGAATCAGGAAGAAATTCAGGAATTCATGATGAAACTCAAAGATATATAAATGATACAGAATGGCTTTTAACATATGAATCTACAGAAGTTATAGTTAATAGTAATTTTATGAAGGGACATATACAAGGATTATTTGGACTTCCTTTTGATAAAATTAATGTAGTACCAAATGGAATAAACTTGACTAACTTTAATGGAATAGAAAGAGATTATGAATTTAGAAGACAATATGCAATGGATAATGAAAAAATTATTTTATATGTTGGAAGATTAGTTTATGAAAAAGGAATACAATATTTAATTTCTGCAATGCCAAAAATATTATATGGTTATAATGATGTAAAACTAGTAATAGCTGGAAAAGGTGGTATGTTAGATGAATTAAAAGCTCAAGCAGAAGCTATGGGTATTGCAAACAAAGTATATTTTACAGGTTATTTAAATTCTAAACAGGTTCAAAAAATATATAAATGTGCTGATGTAGCAGTATTTCCTAGTACATATGAACCATTTGGAATTGTTGCATTAGAAGGAATGCTTGCAGGAGTTCCAACTGTTGTTTCAGATATTGGTGGATTAAATGAAATAGTAGATCACAGAATAAATGGAATGAAAAGTTATGCAGGAAATCCAAATTCTATAGCAGACTCGGTATTAAGTATATTATATGATAAACAATTAGCAGCTAATATATCTAAAAAGGCAAAACAAAAAGTAAAAGAAGAATTTAACTGGAATAAAATTGCACAAGATACACATTATATATATGAAAAAGCAATTTGTAAAACTGTTGCTGAAAAACAAAAACAAGAAATTGCTCAAGAAAATGCTAAAAAAGCTAAAAAAGCAAACAATACAGAAACGGAAATTACAAATCTACTTAGTTTTCAAAAGAAACATGCTTATGCATAAAATAAGGAGGAAACAATATTATGCAAGTTTATGATACAGCAAATCGCTTAGCACAAGAGATAAGAGAGTCAGAGGAATACAAACAATATAAAAAAAGAAAAGATGAAATACATAATGATGCTAATAAAAAACAAAAGGTAGAAGAATTTGAAAAACTAAGATATGAAATACAATTAATGGAATACTCTGGTGAAGAAAAAAATGAAGAAAAAAATAAAAAATTAGAAGAAATGTATTCTACATTAGTTGAAAATAAAGATATTAAAGAATATTTTGACTTGGAAGTCAAATTTAATATTATGATAGCTGATGTAAATAAAATAATTGCAGAAGCAATAAAAGATGTTTTATAAAAATTAAAATTGTCGTTAAAGAAGTTTTTAGTAATATGCTTTTTTAACGATTTTATTTTTTATTATAGAAAGGAGTTTATAAATATGGAATATATAGTAATTATTGTAACATGCATTATAATATTAATATGTTTAAAATTTGTTTGGGACATAAAAATAAAAGACATAAAAAAAATGAAAGAATTAGGTTATAACAAAAATTTAAATATTATAACAAATAAATTACCAGAAAATACAAAAATTTGTAAAAACATATTAAAAAAATTAAATAATGAAAAAGTAAAAATAGAGGAAAATAACAATAGTAAAACCAGTTTCTATTTTGTACTATCAGATACCATTTTAATAGCAAATATAAAAAATACATTTACTAGAGTACAAACTATAGCACACGAATGTTTACATTCTATACAAAATAGAAAAACACTACTTTTTAACTTTATATTTTCCAATATATATTTTGGTTATTTTATAATTATATGTATTTTAGGCATATTAAAAATAAACAAAAATTTTGAAAACTTAAATTTATTTATACTAATAATGTTTAGCTTTATATATTATGCAATACGTAGCTATTTAGAAATGGACGCTATGATAAAAGCAAAATATTTGGCAGAAGAATATATGCAAGAAGAAAATACTTTAAATAATAAAGAACAAAAAGAAATATTAAAATATTATGAAGAAATAAATAATATAGGAATAAAATTAACAAATTATATATTAATGCTTAAATGCTTTTTAAAAGTATTAATTTATTCTACAATATTACTTATATTTTAAAAATAAAATTTATATACTTAAAATATTACAATAATATTACAATAATAAAAATGTATTTACTTTTTGGATTAAGTATAATAAAATAAATATAAT
>CALXQH010000025.1 GCA_944390525.1 uncultured Clostridia bacterium
TCTGTTTCATTATTCCATTCTGTTTGCTCTTTTAGCTCTATATTATTATTTTGTGCTATCTTTTTTATTTGTGTTGTCTCTTTGTACGTTATTACTCCTATAATAGCTATTATTATTAATATTAATAACATTAATATTATTTTGAATTTGTTCTTTATTTTTATATTCATTATACTATCTCCTTTGTACATTTTTACTTATTTTAATTATAGTTTTTTTTATAATATATTGTCAATATTTAAGAATTTTTGTTATATATATTTAATATAATTGTAACATAATTGTAATATTTATAAATTTTTATAAATATAAATTTATCTCTCTATATTTTTTTGCTTATGAATTTGTTTTTGTGTGGATTTTAAATTTTATCTCTATTTTTTATTTCATATAGCATTAAAAATACCAAAAAATCTTTTATTATATTTTTTGGTATTTTTAGTTTTATATCTCATATGTAAAATACATCTATATTTTCTAAAATTCTACTTTTTCTTTTATATAATTTTCCAAATCATCTATCTTTATTCTTATTTGTTCCATTGTATCTCTATCACGTACTGTTACACTTTCATCTTCTAGTGTTTCAAAATCAATAGTAACACAATAAGGTGTTCCTATCTCATCTTCTCTTCTATAACGTTTTCCTATACTTCCTGACTCGTCATAATCACACATAAAGCTTTTTGATAGTTTTTCATATATTTTTTCTGCTTTTTCACTTAGTTTTTTAGATAATGGCAATACAGCTACTTTATATGGAGCTAGAGCTGGATGTAAATGTAATACTATTCTAGTGTCTTCATCTGTTATTTTTTCTTCTTCATAACTATTGCATAAAAATGCTAATGCTACACGATCACATCCAAGAGATGGTTCTATACAATATGGTATAAACTTTTCTCCTGTTTCTTGGTCTAAGTAATTAAAGTCTTCTCCAGAATATTGCATATGTTGTTTTAAATCATAGTCTGTTCTATCTGCAATTCCCCATAATTCACCCCAGCCAAATGGGAATAAAAATTCAATATCTGTTGTTCCCTTACTGTAAAAACATAATTCCTCTGGACTATGATCTCTTAATCTAATATTTTCTTCTTTAATTCCTAAGCTTAATAGCCAATCTCTGCAAAAAGCTCTCCAGTATTCAAACCATTCCATATCTGTTCCTGGTTTACAGAAAAACTCTAATTCCATTTGTTCAAATTCACGTATTCTAAATATAAAATTTCCTGGCGTAATTTCATTTCTAAAAGATTTGCCAACTTGACCTATTCCTAATGGCAATTTTCTTCTAGTAGTACGCAATACGTTTTTAAAATTTACAAATATTCCTTGAGCTGTCTCTGGTCTTAAATATATTTCTGAACTGCTGTCTTCTGTTACTCCTTGAAATGTTTTATACATTAAATTGAATTTTCTAATAGATGTAAAATCTTCTTTACCACATTTTGGGCAGGCAATGTGATTTTCTTTAATAAAGTTTATCATTTCTTCATCTGTCATACCATCCGCAACTATTTCTTTATTTTTATTATGTGTCCATTCTTCTATTAATTTATCTGCTCTATGTCTTGTTTTACATCCTTTGCAGTCTATTAGTGGGTCACTAAATCCGCCTACGTGTCCTGATGCTACCCAAGTTTTAGGATTCATCAAAATTGCTGCATCTAATCCTACATTATATTTATTTTCTTGAATAAATTTTTTAATCCATGCTTTTTTTATATTATTTTTAAATTCTACTCCTAAAGGGCCATAATCCCAAGAATTTGCTAATCCTCCATAAATTTCTGAACCAGGATAAACATATCCTCTTGTTTTACATAAAGCTACTAATTTTTCCATTGTTAAATTTGACATATATTATTCCTCCTTTTTTATATATAAAAAAATTCATCTCTAGCATTAATAGCTAGGGACGAATTTTTATTTCCGCGGTTCCACCCTATTTGACTAATTTTAAATTTAGCCCACTTTATCTTTATTTTTTATGCTCTAAAGCTCCCCATATATTTGCTTAAGATTGGCTTTCACCTTTTTCCAACTCTCTTTTACTTAAGCTTTTATATTTTTTCTTTTTCATAGCATTATATATTATTAATCTACAAAGTTAAATTCATCTTCAAATTTTTCTTTAAATATTTCAAATACTTTATTAAGTGTCTCTTCATTTTCAACGCTAACATAAGATTCTTCTTCGTCTGATTCTGTATCTTCTAGTTTAAGTATAACTACTTCTCCAGCTTCTTCTGTTTCTTCTGATTCAACAGGTAAAAGAACTACATATTCTTCTCCTTCATATTCAATCAAATCTAAAAATTCGAACTCTACTTCATTTCCCTCTTCATCATTAAGAACTAATATGTTGTCTAATTCTTCTCCCTCATTTAATTCTTCAGTTTCTTTGTTTAAATCTTCACTCATTTTAAATTTTCTCCTTTCAGTTTTTTATATATAATAATTGTATTACTACAATGTTAATATCTATTTTTATTATTTACATTTGTTTAAAATATATACTAGCTATTTTCTAGCTTTTTTATATATGTCTCTAGAATATATACTGCAGAAATGGTATCTATAATTTGCTTTTTTTTATTTTTATTTATATTCAAATAATTCATTGTTTTGTTAGCAGCTACAGTAGTTAATCTTTCGTCTATAGTCTGTATTAGAATTTTAGGAAATTTGCACTTTAATTTGTGAATAAATTTCTCCGTTATTTCTACTCTTTGTGTTTTACTTCCATCCATATTAATTGGCATACCAATAACGAATGTATCAATATCATATTTTTCTAAAACTTGTTCTAAAAATTTTAAAACTAATTTATCATTTCCATTATGTTGTACCGTTTCCAATCCTTGGGCTGTAATTCCAAGTGCATCTGTTATTGCTAGTCCAACTCTACTATCCCCATAGTCAATTCCTAATTTTCGCATTATTTTAATCTTCCAATCCAATATAATATTTTACCATTTTTTCTAATAATTCATCTCTTTCTACTCTTCTTATTAAATTTCTTGCATCCTTATGACTGGTAATATATGTTGGATCTCCTGATAATATATACCCTACTATTTGATTTATAGGATTATATCCTTTTTCTTCTAAAGCCTCATATACTTGCTTTAAAATTTCTTTTGCTTTTACACTTTTGTCCTTTTCTACTTTAAAACTAACGGTTTCATCAGATATCATAATGATTCCTCCTTTATAAATAATTAATAGTATTTTCTTCTTTATTTGTATTATCTAAATATTCTTCTAGTTTTTTTGTTAAGCCATTTAAAGCTGTTCCTTTATAGTAAGTAGACACTACCACATTTATTTTTGGTGATGCAAACATTACTTTATTATTATTATTAGATATTTCTTTTGCTATTTTTATTTGTTCTACTTTTTGTTTCATATCTTTCATAAAACTAACAACTGCATCTATTTCTATTCCAGAAAAAGCTATAGCAAATTTAGGTCCCATATATCTAACAAAAATATATTCAGATGACAAATTTTGTTTAATTTCTTTAGTAACTTCAGTTATTATCTGATTTCCAATTTCTCTACCAAATTTTACATTTATTGTCTCTAAATTTATAATTTTGAATAAACATATAGTAGAAGTAGTGTATTTATTAATGGTCTTTTTTCCTTCTCCATACAAATATTCTGCTGACTTTAAACCACTAAATGTATCATCTCTAACAATATTTTCTATTATTTGTTGATTTTCTACTGTTTGTAATACAGATACTATGTTATTTTTTACTACTTCAAGTATGGTTGTATCTATATTATCAAATTCATGTGGTTTACTTCCTTCTATTATCCAATAGCCTATATATACATTTTCTATATAGATAGGGAAAAATATTGCTGATTTTGCTCTACCAAATTCCATTTTTTGATATGGTAGTCTTTCTCCTTCTTTTTCTACTGTAATATATTTTGGTGTTGCTGTGCTTATACTGTCTTTAAATATGTCTTCATTTTGTAAGTTTCTTAATGCATCCCAGTGTTTTTCGTCTACATTTGAAGCTTTTACTATATATTCTGTTCCATTATATACAACTATTGTAGAATATCTTATATTGTATCTTTCAATTAAAATATTATTAATTTTTTTTATTTTTTCATCTATAGAACTTAGTTCGCTAATTGTATTCATAAAATCTTGCAATACATTTAGGTTTGTTATCTTTTGATTTAAATTGTTAAAACTTTGTATTTTTTTATTTATTGACATATTATAAACTAATAAAGCTACAGTTATTGCTACTAATAATATTATTAAAACTATTATCAAAAAAGCACCCCTTTTCTTGCAATTTTAATGATTTCTTTTCATTTTGTTTAAAGTATTATTTATTTTATTTGAAAAATTGTTATTATTGCTGTAATTTCCATAATTGTTGCTAGTATATGTTGTATTGTTAATTAAAGGATATACCATATTTCCTAATTTATTAAGAGTACTTGTAAATTCTCTAGTATAGCCATTTAATGTAATTTTACAATTAATTAATCCTTCCAAGTAATTTGAATATGCTTGTTCATCAAAAGGAATTGTACAGTATTGTACTGAATCTTTGTTAAACAATTCTGTCATATAAGACATTGAAGGATCATTATAAAACGCCATTCCTCCTATAATAGTTTTTTCAGATACACTTCTCATTCTTAGAGCTTTATTTATAACTACTCTAATTTTCATAGGATCTAACAAATTTTTAGCTTTTAATTCTCTTAAAAATGCTGTAAGAGGTTGTATTGTTAATACATCATAGCTTTGTACTAAATATAGTTCTTGAATTTCTTTAAAATATCCATAATTGGTATTAAAATCGCAATCTAAAAGTACTAAAGAATGATTTTTAGCTAATGTTTCTAAAATATTTTGATAGTCTTCTGCATTTGAATTTTCTCCTGGAAGACTAGTATATACTGTTAAATTTTTATGAACTTGTATACCCTTTGCTTCTCCCATTTTTAAATTTTCAAATGAAGATAATGCTATTTTTCTTAAACTTTCTTCATTTTCTGTGTATATATAATATGAATTTTTATTTTGAGTTAAATCTAATATTGCTGTATTAATACCTTGTGTAGAAAGCAATTCTGCTATATTGTTTACTAAAAATGATGTTCCATTCTTTGAAGTACCTATAAAAGCTACTATTTTTTTATCTTTTGTTAATGTATTTCTAAAATCTGTTTCTGTTGAATAATAATATTTGTTTTTGCTTTCTATTTCTTGTTGTTCTTCTCTTGGTTGAGATTCAAAAATATTTTCTTGAATACTTGGTTTAGTATATTGATTTTGACCATAGTTATTATAAGTATTAACTTTTTTGCTATAATTATCATCTTGCTTAACTGTTGGATGTACTTTTTCTTCTAAAGTAGTTTCTTGTTCAAAAAAGTCGTCATCTAATCCTGGTAAAATCATATTATTATCTGTACTTTTTGGTTTAACTATATTATTTTCCTCTACAAGATTAGGTTTATCATTTGACTCTTCTTCATCTATTAATCCAAATAAATTTACAAATTCATCTTTTTCTTCTAATTGATTTTGTTGTATAGGTAAGCTATCTTCAATATCTTGTTTTTTAGGTCTTCCTCTTCCCCTTTTTACTGATTGTTCTTGCTGTTCTACTGGTTCTGTTAAAATTTTCTTAGGTCTTCCTCTTCCTCTTTTTATAGTTTGTTCTTGTTGTTCACTTTCCATATTTTGTATAGATTGTTCCTGTTTAACTATTGGCTCATTTTCGTCTTCAAAAAATTCGTCAATAGTTTGCACAGTATCAGTTTTTATTTTTTTAACTTGTTGTGTATTTATTGTTGATGGTATAATAACAGGCTCTGTCATTTTACTTTTATTTAAGTTTCTTTCAATTATGTCTAATTTTATATCATCTTCTTTTTGCATTGATTTATTTGTTTTTTTATTTTTTGAATAGTTGTTATATGGTGATTCTTCTGGCGTAACTCTTTTTTTCACTGGAGCAAAAGAAACAATTTCTTGATATTTTGGACAATTAGCTTCTAGTACTGCTTTAACATTTAATGGCAAAAATTTAGCTATTAACTTTAGTTGAGCATTGGTATATTGAGTTGAAATATGATTAAATGTTTCTACATACCTTTCTTCGTTCTTACCTAATTTTTTATAATATGTTAAAATATTTTGGATATCTTCTTCACTAACATTTTCTTCATTTTCAGCTTTATAATCAGCATCATCAGAATCTATTCTATAATATACTTTTGCTTCTTTTTTTGTACGTGGATGATTTAAAAGTTCACATACTGCTGTTATACTTCTATCTTTTTCAATGAGGGCATTATATACTCCTATACTAAATAATTTTACTAATAAAGAGTCCGATTTTGCTCTTCTGTCGGCACAAATTAAAACAATAGGTATATCATTTCCATCTTGATCTGTGGCTTCATCACTAATATTATCCATTTTTTCAAAGATAAATCTATCTATTGAATCATAATTATTATTAGAAAATGGTTGCAAATCTTCGCTTACTACTATTCTATCGTAAGTTTTATCTTTTTGTAATTCTTTAATAATTGCATTAAAATAATATACATTTTTGGCTGATATAATTTCTTTATACTCTTGTTGATATTTTTTCATAATTGACTCAGAAATGCTTTCATTATTAACTGCAAATAATACCTTCATTAGTTTTAACCCCTCCAACCTTTTACAACAATTGCAAAAATTAATGGTAATACTTGGCAAATTACCATTACTGTAATAATAGCAACTAATACTCCAAAACCTTTATCTTGAACATCTAATTTTCTAATACCTATAACATAACGATATATTGCTGCAAATACAATTCCAATAAATCCAAAAGGAATACTATAAATTCTAATAATATTTAGCAAATATGCTGCTAATCCATAAGTATTGTTTCCATATGAAGCTTGATAATCTTCTAAAGATTTTAAAGCTTTATCTTTTAATTCTACTAAATTTGTAGTTACTGTTTCTGAAACCAATGTATTATCTGTCTCATTTGTTGCATATACTATAGCTGTGCCAAACATAATTAAAAAAATAAATAAAAATACGACTAATTTCTTCATCAAGTTATTTGCCCCTTCCTTTTATTTCTACTTTTATTTTTTTACTTATTATATAATACAATAAAGTCTGTAAAATAGCAATAATAAACTAAAATATTTTTTAAAAAATAGTGTCAACAGATTTAATTTTTCTGTTAACACTATTTTTGTTTATATGCCATATTATTTTTCTACAATTTGTGCATTTTCTTTTCCTACTAATTCTTGAAATTGTTTTAAAATTTCAGGTGTCATATAAATTCCACCTAATTTGTCTACTTTTTCTTTATTTTTTATTTGTATTTGAATATTATTTTTTTCTCCATTAAAAAAATATATAGCCCCTTTTAGTTTCTCCTTTGTTTGTTCATCTAAATTTGTTACATTCAACTCAAAAACCTTTTTCTTTGTTTCTGTAAATTCTTTTATATTTCTTGCTATTATTTTTGGTTCTTCATCTTCTCTTATACTTAATCTTCCTTCTACAAAAACTATATTATCATTTACTAAAATTTCAGAACATTGTTTGTAACAACTGTCAAATACAATAAACTCAGTAGATCCATACAAATCTTCTATAGTAACAAAAGCCATAATAGTGTTGTTTTTTGTGTATTTCTTTTTTATAGAAGTTATAATTCCTGCATATGTGACATTTTGTCCATCTTGATATTCTAATATTTGTTCTTCTTCTAAATTTTCTTTTTCATTTAATTGAATTAATTTTAAGCTATTTATATTAGTTTTAGCTTCCATTTGTTTTCTTAATTTTTCTAAAGGATGACCTGAAATGTATATCCCCAGCATTTCTTTTTCTAATGATAATTTTTCTTTTTCATCATATTCTGGCAATGTTGTATAATTATATTTGATTTCTTTCTTTTCTTTATTTTCTCCTAAATCAAACATAGAAACTTGACCATCAAATCCTTTTTTATCACTATTTATTGTTTCTAAAATATTTTCAAATGATGCTATTAATGTTTTTCTTGTTTTTCCCAGTTCATCAAATGCTCCTGCCTTTATTAAACTTTCTATACATTTTTTATTAGCAGAGGTATCTTTAATTCTTTCGCAAAAATCACTAAAATCTTTATATTCTCCATTTTTTTCTCTTTCTGCTACAATCTCATCAATAGCTACTGAACCAACATTTTTAATACTTCCTAATCCAAAACGTATTAAATTATTATCAACAGTAAATTTTGTAAAGCTCTTATTTATATCTGGTTTTAATATTTGTATGGTTAGTCTTTTACATTCTTCAATATATCCTGGAACCTTATCTAGATTTCCTAAAAAGCTATTAAGCATTGCTGCCATAAATTCTGTTGGATAATATGTTTTTAAATATGCTGTTTGGTATGATACTACTGCATATGCTGCTGCGTGTGATTTGTTGAAAGCATATTTCGCAAATTCAGCCATTTCATCAAATATTTTATTTGCAGATTGTTCATCTATTCCATTTCTAACACATCCAGGAACTATAATGTTACCATTTTCATCTAGTTGTCCGTGTATAAATATTTCTCTTTCTTTTGCCATAACATCAAGTTTTTTCTTTCCCATTGCTCTTCTTACTAAATCAGCTCTACCTAATGAATATCCAGCTAAATCTCTTACAATTTGCATAACTTGTTCTTGATATACCATACATCCATATGTAACCTCTAATATTGGTTTTAGTGCTGGGTGTGTGTATACGGCATGTTCTGGGTCTTTTTTATTTGAAATATATCTTGGTATTTGATCCATTGGACCTGGTCTGTATAAAGAAACTCCAGCAATTATGTCTTCTAAGCAGTCTGGTTTTAGTTCTTTCATAAAGTTCGTCATTCCTTGACTTTCAAACTGAAATATACCAACAGATTCTCCTTGTTGCCATAATTTATATACTTTAGGGTCATTCATTTTTTTATCAAATTTAACGTCTATTCCTTGATTTTGTTTTACTAAAT
>CALXQH010000026.1 GCA_944390525.1 uncultured Clostridia bacterium
AAAAGGGATTACTAAATACAATACTAAAGAGTTCAATGAGCATTGCAAGACTTTAGCTAATAAAGTTACTAAGCAAATAAAAAATTTAATAGAATCAAATTATGAAATAGTAGCAATATTGGGAATAGAACAGTCGCCATCTTGTTGTGTAAATTATATATATACAAATAAAGGAATGGAAAAAAGAAAGGGGTTGTTTATGCAGGAATTATATGAAAATACAAAAGAATTAAATATTCCTATAATAGGTATAAACAGAAAATATATAAATAAATCTTTAACAGAGTTAAAAAAATTACTAGACAGTTAAAAATCAAAACTATATTATGAAGTAGTCAGTTGCACCAATACATATCTAAACCAACTTGTCATAATATACAAACAAGGCATGTGGAGGTCTGTGCGTTACTAGAGTTAAAGAATTGCCAGTCATCTTAAAGTTTACTAGCTTTCAAGATACAATAATGTTTCATAAAAGAGGTAGATTTGGACTAGAAAAGTACAAGATTTATAAATTAATGTTAAGGTTGTTTTAGATATGGAGCGTGAAAAATGTTGATGAACATATTAATTTATAAAAATAAAATTTAAAAGTTAAAGAGAATCATAAGTAAATTGCCTTGTAAAATAGGTGCTTTATTTTTTATCAAAAGTTAAATATACTTAATGTTAATTTCGGCAAATTTATTGAGGAAAATGTAAATTTGTGATATATTGTAAGCAGAGAGCTAGGAGTTGAAGAAAATGAAAAAATTAAATGTAATATTAGTTTACAACAAGGAAGAAAATAAAATACTTATGTGTAAAAGAGAAAAAGAACCATATAAAGGAAAAATGAATTTAGTTGGTGGAAAAGTAGAACAAGGTGAAGAAGAATTATTTGCAGCATATAGAGAACTAAAAGAAGAAACAGGAATAACAAACCAAGATATTAAACTAACGCATATTATGAATTTTCAATATATTATGACAGATATGGAACTAGAAGTTTATGTAGGGAAATTAAATAAAGATATAAAGCTAACAGAAGAAGTAAATAAATTATATTGGATAGATGAAAGAGAAAACTTTTTTGATATAGATAAATATGCAAGAGAAGGAAATATAGGACATATGTTACATCAAGTGGAAATCTATAAAGAAAGACTATTTTAAAGGGAGAAAATATATATGGGTAAAGTCTTAAAAGTAAGAGAAGTAGGAGACCCTATCTTAACAAAACAATGTTATGAAGTCAATATAAAGGATATAAATAAAGATACTATAGACATTATAGAAGATCTAAAATCAACATTAGAATATGGAACAGGCTTAGGAATTGCAGCACCTCAAATAGGTATAAATAGAAGAATTATTGTAGTAGGAACTAAAAAAGGAAATATAAAATACTATGATGCAGAAGAAATACCAATAACTGCAATGATAAATCCAAGCTGGAAAAAACTATCAGAATATACAGATGTACAATATGAAGGATGTATGAGTGTTCCTAGTATAAGAGGGAAAGTAGAAAGATATAAGTATATAGAATTAACTTATTACAATGAAAATGGAGAAAAAATAATAAAACAATTAAATGGATTTTTTGCTAGATTAGTGCAACATGAATGCGACCATTTAGATGGAATAGTGTTTTTAGAAAAAGTAAAAGAAATTAATGGATTTGCCACAAAAGAAAATATAGATAAATATAATTTAAGGAGAGAAAAATTTAATGAAGAATAAAATAATTGTAGAAGTAGGTTCAACTTGTATAAAAATTGATAGATATGATGGAAATAATATAGAAAAGTTAGAAGGAAAAACGATACAATTCAAAAAACATTATAATGAAGATAAAAAATTAAGAGAAAGTGATGTTAAAGAATTAATAAAAAATATAAATGACTTAAAATCTATTTCAGAAGATATATATGTATGCGGAACTAGCATTTTTAGAACGTTAGATAATACAGAAAAAATAGAATTTTTAAATCAATTTAAAACTGAAACAGGATATAATTTTGATATTATATCGCAAGAAAAAGAAAATGAATTAACGGTTTTTGGAGCTACTAGATTTGTAAATGAAAAAGTATGTGTATTTATTGGTGGAGGAGGTTCTACTGAAATTGCAATATACAATAATGAAATTAAAGAAAGTATTAATACAAAAATTGGAGCAATAGATGTGATGCAAGAATTTCCAGATTTAGCTGAAGATATTGCAACAACTGACCTTGAAACAGTAAAATCTTTTATAAAAGAAAGACTAAATTTACCAAAAGAAAAAGCAGACATACTAATATTAGCAGGAGGTGGACACGAAAAATTTGCAAGATATTCTGGAATAAAATATGAGAAAAACACTTTATATGAAGACAATGAATCTCCAATTATGATGGATATAGAAACAAGAAAGAATGAAACAAAAAGATATTATAAGACAATTTCTTTAGATGAAATAAGAAGTAGAGTGAAAGATCCTGATTGGTGGGATCCTACAAGAGCAATGAGTGCATTTGTATTAGTAGTAGCAGAAGCAATAGGCGCAAAATATATTGTGCCAACAAACATTGCTATGGTATATGGTATTTTAGGCAAGAAATAGCAAATGTATAAAAATGATTAGAAAAAAAGAAATGACAGAAATATATAATGTAATTGCAAATAAATATGAAAATATGTATGTATTTACTTCGAATGATTTTACAGGAGAGCTCATAGAATGCAATGAAGGAGATTTACAATGGATTGATAAAAAAGATGTTACAAAATTAAATACTTGGGAAGGTGACAAAATTTTCGTGGAAAAAATACAAAATGATAATAACTTTTTTACAATAAAATTTGAATATAATGGAGATAAGTTAATTAAATATGATTTAAAAGAATATTAATAAATAATTTTAAAATGTGACACCATATATTCAAATGAAGATAAAAGTATAGAACACTAATTAAATAAGATTTAAAAATAAGGAGAAAAAATGGTATGTATAATACAATAATATTTGACTTAGATGATACATTAACTAATGACTGTGAAAATATAAAACAAGCATTTAAAAAAGTTTTAGAATATAAAAAAGAAAATTATACTGATGAGAAATTTAAAATATTTTATAACATTGATAAAAAAACATGGAAAGATAGAGCTGAAGGAAATTTAATAACACCATATGAAGACAATATAGAAAAAAAGGCAGAATGGTTAAGAGCAAGTAGATTTTTAAAATATTTTGAAAATACAATTGATTATAACGAAGCGGTTTATATAAATAATATTTATATGGAAGGAATGAAAGAAAAAGTTGTACCAAGAGATGGAGCTTTTGAAATAATTAAATATTTATATGATAAAAAATATACTATTATTATTGCAACAAATGGACCAATAATACCATTAAAGACAAAACTACAAAAATTACAAATAGAAAAATACCTTACAACTATATTCTCTGCAGAAGAAGTAGGTTTTATGAAGCCTCATGTAGAATTTTATAAAGGTTTATTTAAAAAATCAGGAAATCCAAAAAAAGAAAATATATTATTTATAGGAGATGAAATAGAAAAAGACATTAAAGGAGGAATAGAAAATAATATAGATACTTGTTGGTGTAATTATCTAAATAAACAAATAAATACAATATATACTCCTAAATATGAAATTCATAAATTAGAAGAACTAAAAGAAATTTTATAAATATATTATAATATGAAAGAGATAAGAATGAAAGAAATAGTAATTGCATCCGAAAATAAAGAAAAAATTAAAGAAACACAACAGATTTTAACAAATTTTAAAATTATTTCACTTAAAGAACTAGAAATAAATATAGACTTTGAAGAAAGTGAAAATACTTTTAAAAAAAATGCTATAAAAAAAGCTCAAACAATAGCTAAAAAACTTGAAGGTAAACTTTGTATTGCTGATGACTCGGGAATACAAATAGAATATTTAAATGGTTTCCCTGGAGTTTATACAAAAAGATGGCATAATGGAACAGACAGAGAAAGAAATTTGGCTATTATAGAAAAATTAAAAGGGGTGCCAAAAGAGCAAAGAAAAATAACATTTATTACAGCTATTGCCTTATCAAATGGCATAAAAACAATATGCAAAGAAGGAAAAATAGAGGGATTAGTTGTAGAAAAAGTTAGAGGGAATAATGGATTTGGGTTTGATGAAATATTTGAATTAAAAAATGGACAAACTTTAGCCGAATTATCACAAGAAGAAAAAAATAAAATAAGTGCACGAAAAATAGCATTGGAAAAATTAAAATCTGTAATAGAAAAATTTAAGTAGAAATAAGAATTATAATTAAAAACTTGATAATTAATTTTTACTATGTTATATTTATATTGTTATAAATTAAAAACTTATTAACAAGAGATAAAATTAAAGGAGGAATTTTATATGGCAGAAAGATTTGTTTTAAACGAAACATCTATCTTTGGAAGAGGTAGTAGAACAGAATTACCAAAAGAAATAAAAGCAAGGGGATTTAAAAAAGTATTTTTAGTTACAGATAAAGGATTAGTAGACTGTAAATTAATTGACAAAGTATCAGAAATTTTAGATGAAGCAAAAATTAAATATACAATATACTCAAAAGTAAAACCAAATCCAACTATAAAAAATGTTTTAGAAGGATTTGAAAAATGTCAAAAAGCAAAAGCAGATGTAATAGTAGCTGTAGGTGGAGGCTCTGCTATAGATACCGCAAAAGGAATATCAATTTTAATGACTAATCCAGAAAGAAGTGATGTGGTTTCATTAAATGGACTTTCAAATACACAAAATAAAGGATTACCAATGATTGCTTTACCTACAACACATGGAACAGCTGCAGAAGTTACAATTAATTATGTAATAACAGATGAAGAAAGAAAAATAAAAATGGTGTGTGTAGATCCACATGATATACCTATACTAGCAATACTTGATTCAGAATTAATGGAATCATTACCAAAAATGACAGCTGCAGCAACAGGATTAGATGCTTTAACACATGCTATTGAAGGATACATAACAAAAGCTCATAATACTATGTCAGACATGTTCCATATGAGAGCAATAGAATTAATATTTGAAAACTTACCAAAAGCTGTAAATGAAAAGGATCCTAAAGCTATTGAAAATATGGCTTTGGCACAATATATTGCAGGAATGGGATTTTCAAATGTTGGATTAGGTATAGTTCATTCTATGGCACATCAATTAGGAGCAGTATATGACACTCCACATGGTATAGCTAACGCTATTTTACTTCCAACTGTTATGAGATTTAATGGAGAAGTATGTGCAGACAGATTTAGAGAAATTTTATGTCATATTGGAAGACCAGATGCAAGAGACTTAAATGATCAAGATGTAATAAATACATTTGTATGGAAAATTCAAGTTTTATCTAATGAATGTGGTGTTAATATAACAGTAAAAGATACAGGCTGTAAACAAGAAGACTTAGAAATGCTAGCAAGTAAGGCTATGGAAGATCCTTGTAAACCAGGAAATCCAAGAGAAGTAACAAAAGAGGACTTTATTAGACTTTATAAAGAAGCAATGTAATTTTTTAATATAATCTGAATAAATCAAAAAATAGCGTCGTTAAAAACTACGCTATTTAAAATTACATAAAAAAATTAAAAAAATATTGCAAAGCCAAACAAAATATAATAAAATAAAAATGTAAAAAAGTAAAAAGGAAGTGCACACAAAAGATGACAAACGCTAAAACCGTTGCGAGAGTACACACAGGTAATTTTATAAACAACCAACAAGGCACAAAAGCCTTTATTAATATTGAACAAAAATTAAG
>CALXQH010000027.1 GCA_944390525.1 uncultured Clostridia bacterium
CTATATGGTATTATCATAAATGAGACTATATAGTGGGTATTACTGTTATAAAATTTTGAAGAAAGGAGATATTTATGATAAGTGTAACAGTAAGCACACAAACAAAATTAGAAAAAAGTCCTTTTTATTATGCCGTTTTACACTGGACGGACCCTATTGTGGAAAAGGACAAATACAAATGGAAAACTACAAAAATAAAATATATAGATGAAAAACAAAAGAGATTACACAAACAAGCTGAACAAGAAGCAAATAATAAAGCCGAAGAAATCAGAAAAGAATTTGAAGAGAAACTTAATACAAAAAATACTATTCCAAATGCAAAAAATAGTAATGATAAGTCAAAACAAAAATTTTCTGATTATTTATTGGAATGGGCTGAAAATCAAGTAGGTACAAAAGAAGCTACTACTAGTTCTACATATATAACTAATATTAAAGGCATCATAGCACCATATTTTGAAGAAAGAGCTATAACTCTTGGAGAACTAAAACCAATCCATATACAAGAATTTTACAATGCACAATATAAAAGAATATTAACAAAAGGAAAAAATAAAGGAAAAACAGTAAGCAAAAATACTGTTAATCATTATCATCAAAATATTCATAAGGCTTTGAATGATGCTGTAAAATTAGATATTATACCTTATAATCCTGATGATAAAACAATAGTTGCCCCACCTGATGATTATATTGCAAGTTACTATAATGAAGAAGAAGCTATGGAATTATTAGAAAAAGCAAAGGATACATCATTAGAACTAATAATAAACATTGCTACATGTTATGGTCTTAGAAGGTCTGAAATATTAGGTTTAAAATGGGGAGCTATCAATTTTACTACTAACACCATCACTATAAAACATAAAGTCACACAAGCTACAATAGAAAATAAACGAGTAGTTATACAAAAAGATAAAATGAAAAACAAATCTAGTTATAGGTCATTACCTTTAATTGATAACATTAGAGAATTATTACTTAAAGAAAAAGGTAGACAAGAAAAAAATAAAAAGTTATATGGAAATACATATAAAAACAAAGATAACTATATTTGTGTTCAAGATGATGGAGAACTACTAAAACCTGATACTATAACTAACCAAGTTCCAAACTTTATAGAAAGTGTTGGCTTAAGAAGAATTACACTTCATAATTTAAGACATAGTTGTGCCAGCATTTTACTTGCAAATGGTATAAGTATGAAAGAAATTCAAGAATGGCTGGGTCATAGTTCATATAATACTACTGCTAATATTTATGCTCATCTAGATACTACTGCAAAAGAAAAATCTGCTAATACTATGAATAATATACTCAACAAAAGAAAAACCTCATAGAATAAGTTCTAACAAATTTCTAACAATTCCATTAGAACTTTCATTAGAACTTTGAAAAAATAGGCAAAAAAATAATACCAAGAGAATTGCTCAAACCCTTGATATTACTATGGTGCAGATGGCCGGAATCGAACCGGCACGAGGTTTAACCCTCGCAGGATTTTAAGTCCTGTGCGTCTGCCAGTTCCGCCACATCTGCATTTGTTTGAACTGACATTAATTATTTTACTACGACTAATTATTGTTTGTCAATATTTATTATAAAATTTTTTCTATTATTTTTATAAATTACTAAAATATCTTAAAAAATTTGATAAAGAGTCTTATATAATTAAATATTTTTTAAAGATGATTAAGTTAAAATTATAAGTGATTTGGTGGTCTAAATAAAACATAGGGAAAAAGTCTTTATAATTATTATTTACACCTCAAAACAGTTTATGTTTTAGTTGTTTTGAGGTGTATTTTTTAATTTATATAAATTGTTTAAATTTACCATTTAAATTTTTTGTATTTTTTCTTATAATTTATGTCTTTCATTATTAAATATAGATTTCTTTTTATGCTTTTATCTTTTTTATATTTTAAAGGATTAATCATTTTTCCTTTTTTTATTAAATCTAAAGCTTGTTTTTTTAATGGTTCACTTGTTACATATTTTTTTACAACATTTTTTGGTACGAAACTTAATAGTATTTTTTCTTTTAGCAAAATACATTCTTTTTCTTTGTTATAGATTAGGTCATCTACTAAATATTGAATTAAATTATGACCTCCAGCACTTAAATAATAACTGCTTCTAGCTTGTCTAGGATTTATTTCTAAAACTTTGTATTTTCCATCTCTATAATCATATTTTAAATCAAATTCGGCAAATCCTTGGTATCCTATTCTTTCCATAAAATTTTTTAGTGGTTCTACTATTTTTTTGTCATATCCATGTTCACTAAATCCATTTACTAATAATGTACAATTTCCTATTCCTCCTGGATTTCTTTCTTGTAATCCAATTTGTGCAAATGTCATTAATTGTACTTTTTTATTTTTGCTACAGTAAAATACAGAATCAAATAAAGCACAATCATCTCCTGGTATAAATTCTTGAATAATTAAATTGCTTTTGTAACCTGATTTTTCTATTTTTTCTATTACTTCTTGTAATTCTTTTTTTGAAAATACCTTAAATACTTTATACATTCCTTCAAATTTATGATTATGGTATTCTATATTATTTCCTGGTTTTACTATTAAAGGATACATTAATTTTTCTATTTTTTCCTCGTCTAGTAGTTCATTTACTCTACAAGGATAAATATATGTTTTAGGTATTTCAAATTCACAATTTTCAAAGTTTTGATAAAATGTGTCTTTTACTAATATTTGATTTAATATTTCTAAGCTAGGATAGTTGTGTATATATTTTTTGTTTAGTTTTTCTTTATTTTCAATAATAAGTCTAACTAATTCATCACTTGTTCCAATTAGTATTATTTTTTCTTTATCACTTTTTTTTGCATATTCATTTAATGTTTCTACAAATTTTTTATGTTCTTCAAAATTTGGAACTTCTTTAAAGTTTACAATTTTACTATATGAAACAACTCCTATTGCTTTTTTACTTATTACATCTACTTTCTGATTATATAATTCATGATAACATCTCGCCATATAATATGCATTGAAGTCACTTCCTAAAATAAGCACGTCAAAATTTTTTTCTTTATTATATATTTTTTTCATCTATTTCTATCACTTCTCCATTTTTTATTAATACTCTTGGGACCCAATCATTTATCATGCAAGATCCTTCATATATGCTAGTTCCTATATATGACGCAACTTCTTTCATAGGTATTTTTTCTCCAATTAAGGTTACTTTATCTCCTGTTTTAACGCTTTCATCTACTTTTGCAATTATCATTCCCATATTAATTTCACCAATTAAATCATATCTTTTGTTATTTATTACTATTTGTCTTCCTCTGTTTCTTCTACAAAAGCCATCTGCATATCCTATTGAAATAATTGCTACATACATATCCTTTTCAGCTTTATAAATTCTTCCATAACCTACAAAACTTCCTTTTTTTATTTTTTTAACTTGAGTTACTTCACTATATAGCGAAAATGCAGGTTTTACGTCTATATCAACATCTGTAATTGTTTTACTAATATTATGTTTTTTGTTGTATAACTTTCTTTTTAACTTTCTTAGACGATTTATAAAATCATTTGGTAATGGTTTTGGTGTTGTATTATATCCATACATTATAATTCCTAAGCGAATTGCATTTGCAAATGGAATTTTAGGATGATTTAATAATGTTTGACTTCTTCCTAAATGTATTATTGGTATTTGAGATAAATCAATTTCTGAAGTTAATTCTTGAAATTTTTTATATTGATTGTCCCAAGATTCATCATAAATTCCATCTGTTGAAAAATGAGTAAAAATACCTTCAAGTTCAATATTTGGTTTTAGCTTTAAATTTTGAACTACTTCTTTTATTTGTTCTTTATTATATAATCCTAGTCTACAGAGACCACTATCTATTTTTAAATGTACTTTTAATGGTTTGTTAATTTCTAGCTTTATTAATTTTCTATAATAGTCGTAGTCGTGAACAGTTATAGTAATATTATTTTCAATACATTTTTCAATATACTTAATATCTATTGGTTCTAAGCATAAAATAGGAATTTTTTTTACATCTTTTCTTAGGCTTATTCCTTCTTCTAAAGAAGAAATTGCTAAATAATTTATTCCGCTTTCTACTATATATTTGCAAATTTTATCACTATGTCCATAAGCATTGCCTTTTACAACTCCAATATAATATTCGTATTCTGGATACTTTTTTATAATTTCTTCAACATTATGTTGTAAGTTGTCTATATTTATTTCTGCATAAGTATTTCTATACATTTAATTCCTCCGTTTATTATATTTATAATTTGAATTATATCACAGTAATATATTTTTTAGAACACTTTTTTATATATTTGCTAAATATTTGTAAATATTAAAAAGAGATATAGATTTATTTCTATATCTCTTAATATGAATTCATATAATTTATATAAATTTCAGATTATTTTTTGTTTACTAAGTCTTTTAAAGCTTTTCCTGCTTTAAATGTTGGTGCTTTTGATGCAGGTATTTTGATTTCTTCTTTAGTTTGTGGGTTTCTTCCTTTTCTAGCAGCTCTTTTCTTTACGTCAAAAGATCCAAATCCAACTAATTGAACTTTTTCTCCTTTTACTAATGAATCTGTTACAACTTCAACAAATGCGTTTAATGCTGCTTCAGTATTTTTCTTTGTTTCTCCTGTTTTTTCTGCCATAGCTGCAATTATTTCTGATTTGTTCATTTAAATTACCTCCTATAAGTTTTTAAAATGTGTAGAAATTGTTATCTACTAATATCATTATTCGTCATTTTTTTTAAAAACCCTTCTTTTTTTATTTATTTTTTTCTTTCAAATCTAGTTTTTTCTAAGGTTTGCAAGAACGTTGCTTGTCAAACAGTTGATATTACTAATGTTTCGGCATTTAATATATTTTCATTTTTTTGAGAAAACTTAAAATTTTCTTACCATATGGTATCATATAGATATCTTCTTCTGAAAAAATTTTTAATACAATAATTAAAATGCAATAAATAATAATTGCTATTCCGCAATGCAAAAATAGTTGAAATTTTTTCTCCAAATCTTGGTATGTTTAAAATATAAATTCCGTATGTTGTTATTCCCATCATAGTTGTTGCTAATATTGGTTTTATTAAAAATTTATTTTTACTCATTTTTAATTTTATGTTGTTTCTTAATATTTTAAATTCAATAATTACAACTATTATGTGACATATTACTGTGGAAATGGCTGCTCCCGCAGTTCCTCCTAGTATAAAATCATTTGAATTAATAGGAACTAAAATAAAATTTAAAATTAATTTTATAGTTACTCCTATTCCTAAAGCTATTGCTGGTATGGTCATTTTACCTAAACCATGAAGGGCTCCACTAATAGTTTGTTCTAAAACTATAAATATAATTCCTAAGCAACTAATTTGATATATAAAACTTCCTGAAGTAGCATTTGGAAATAATAGTTCTAATATAGGTTTTGCAAATAAAATCATACCTACCATACAGGGCAATCCTATTAAAATAGTTATTAATATTGAAAAGGAAACTCTTTTTTTTACAGTTTCAATGTCTCCTATTGCTTTAGAAGAAGAAATAGATGGTACTAATGCAGTAGCAAAAGCCATATTTAAAGACATTGGCAATGTAACTAAAGTTTCTACTTTTCCAGTTAAAATTCCATATTGTATTTTTGCTTGTTCTTCTGTTAAAAAATTTTTTAGTCCTCTTACTACTGTTAAAGAATCTATGTTTTTATTAATAGTTCCTAAAATGGCACTCATTGACATTGGAATAGAAACAGATAAAATCTGTTTTATTGTTTTTATTATTCTTGTAGGTTTATAATTAGTTGTAGATTTTAGTTCTATGGCTATTTCTTTTCTTATCATATAATAATATCTATATAAATAAAAGAAACATAAGGTTGTTGCTAATGTTGTAGCTAAATTAGCTCCTGCTGCCATTAGTTTTGTATCTATTCCTGATACTATAGCTATAAATTCCACTAGTATAACAGATAATACTGTTTTAAATAATTGTTCTAAGGTATGTGCTTTTGCTGTTACTTTTAAATTTTCTCTTCCTGTAAAATACCCTCTTATTACACAAGAAATTGTTACAAAAAATATTGATGGAGACAATGCTACTAGTGTAAGTTCTGCTTCTGAAATTTGTAAAAAAGAAGTAGCTATATAATTAGCACCAAAAAATAAAATACAACTACTTAAAAATCCTATTAATCCAAAAGTTACAAAAGCAATTTTAAAAATTCTATGAGCTCCTTTATAATCTCCTATAGCAATATGCTCGGATACAATTTTACCTAGGGCTCCTGGTATTCCAACAGATGATATAGTTAAAAACAGTGCATATATTTGAAATCCACTACTATAAATTGCATTACCTTTATCTCCAAATCCTTCTCTATTTGTTAAGTATAATTTATATATAGTTCCAAGTGCTTTAATTAATATTTGTGATATCATTAATATAAATACACTTTTCATAAAACTTTCTTTTTTTAAATTTTTTCTTTTCATATATTCCTCTAAAAATTTCTTTATTTAATACATACTAAAAAAGTTTAACTTTTATGAATTGAATTATATAAAAAAATAATATTAATAATAATTTGTTTTTAAATTAATTTAAAATTATATAAGTTATAATAGTTTTATACATTTTTTCTTAAAAAGTCTTGTTTTTTTCTTAATTTTATAAGATAATATAAATGTATAGTTTTAAATTGAAAGTGGTGAATTTCTTGAAATTATTTGACAAATTTTTAAAATCTTTAAAAACTGATAGAAATACATTTGTAACATATATTTTAACTTTAATATCAGCATATATTTTAATAGACAGAATTGTAGAATTATTATTTATTATTTTTACTGGTGTTAGTTATGCTTATTGGGGGCCAATTAAATATACTTTAGCTTTTGCTTGTTTAGCTTTTGCTTTCTTTTTCTCTGGTTCTTCTAAGTTTGCTAAATCAGATGTTAATAAATTAAGAATTTTTCATTCTTTTATAGTTTCGTTTTATATTTTAGTAGTATCAGCAGTTGTTCAATGGTTAAATCAAGCTGTTTGGATTAGCATTTTATCTTTACCTAATTATCCTGAACTAGCAAGAGAATTCTTTTACTTGTTTAAACCAGCATTTACGGCTATTGGTATTTATATACCTCTTGTTACTTTTTATAAAGTTATAAAATGGCTTATATTTAAAATTAATGATAGTAAAGATACTCGTGATTCTATAGCCGATTATGGTGGAATAAGTTTAACTTCAGATAAAGAATCTCATGGAGTTTATACTTGTGAAGTAAAGGTTTGTACAGATAGTGAAAGTGGAGCAGATATTTGTATTCCAGAAAATAAACGTTTTGAATCCTTTTTAGTAGTTGGAGTTTCTGGTTCTGGTAAAACCACAATGGTTTATGAGCCAATGCTTGCTAGGGACATTGAAAGAAAGTCTTTTTTTAAAGAAGTTTCTAAAGAAATGGGGTTTACAGCTTTAAGAACTGGTTTAGCTACACTTAATTGTCCTTATGATAATGCATATATTAATGAGCATTTTTCTTTAAATATGCTAGTACCTAATAGTGATAAAATAGATACTTATAAAAATTATATGAGAAAAATGATTGTTACAAGTTCTGGTGATAAAATTACTTACCGTAATATGGGTATTACTTACGTTTCTGCAGAACATGAATCTGTTGATAAAATTGCTAAAGTAGCTCAAAATTTTCATATTCCAGTTAATATAGTTGATCCTAATAGAACAGATTCTCCTGGATTAAATCCGTTTGTTTACTCAGATCCTATAAAAACTGGTCTTGCAGTTTCTTCAGTTTTAAAAGGATTGTTTATGCATAATAAACCTGATACAGAACTTGCTTTTAGAGAAAACGAAGCAATTCAAATTATAGAAAATGTTTCTATTTTACTAAAGGAAATTTATCCATTAGAAAATAGTGGTTTACTACCTAACTTAGAAGATGTATTAGAATTACTTACAGATTTTAATTTAATAGTAAATATGGTAGAAAAAATGAAGCAAATTCCAGAACTAGCTGAAAAATATCGTATTTTAATAAGATATTTTCAAAACAATTTTTATCCTGATAGCCCAAATGAGTTGAACTCTAAACGTTCTGTGGCAACTGCTTCTGCAGAAATAGATAACTTACTACGTTATCCTGGAGTAAAATCAATATTATGTAATCGTTCTAATAATTTAGATTATGATAAAATTTTAGCAAATGGTGAAGTAACTTTAGTATGTACACGTAGAGGTGATTTGGGAGAAACAGCCCATAAGGCTTTTGGTTTATTCTTTTTATTACTAATGCAACAATCTATTCTCTCAAGACCTGGAAATGATAAAACTAGAGTGCCACATTTCTTATATATAGACGATTTTCCAACTTATATATGTAAAGCTACAGAACCAATTTATACTTTGTATCGTAAATATAATGTTGCTACAGTATTAGATTCTCAAAATTTAACTCAATTAAAAGGAGATTATTCTGCAGATTCTAGGGGTAATTACTATAAAGATTTAATACTTGCAAATACAGTTAATAAATTCATTTTTGGTAATGCTTTACCTGAAGATGCAGAATGGTGGAAAACAGAATTACAAAATAAGAGAGAATGGTCTTGGAACGAAACTTATAATACTGATAAGGTTGAATATGATTCTAAAAAATCTAATATTTCTTATAAATGGAAACCTAATTTTGAAACTAGTAAAATAATGTCTTTAAAATCAAAACAGGTTATATATAAAATTAAGGATTCTTCAGGAAAAAGTATTGTTAATAAAGGTAAAGTAGATTTTATAGAGTCTAAATATAAAGAATCTCAAAAAGTTAAAAATTATGACTTCAATAAGTTTATAAGTAGTATTTCAGATCCTGAATCAGCTGCAAGAAAAGCTTTAAATAAGAAAAAAGCAGATTACTCTGCTATTACTGAAAGCAATAATAACTATAGTACAGAACATGAAGTAGATCCTATTAAAACAGATACATCAGATTCTAAATATTTATTTGATAATGAAGATGCTATAGTAGTAAATTTTAAGCCTAAAAAAGATTAATAAAAAATAGTAATATCAATAATTGATATTACTATTTTTTTATTAAATACCTAAAAGTTTTATTTCTACATTTTCCATTTTATACTTTTTAGTTTCTTCATCTAATCCAAAACATACTAATGTTTTTTCTAATGTTTCTTCGTTTTGTCTTAAGTCTGTTGTAAAATATAATTTTATATTAGAAATTTCAAGTCCATTAATAACTATGGTTTTGAATGTTTCTGCCATGTGTTTTTCATCTTCACAAATAATTATAAGTTGTGGCATACTCATATATCCAGAGTCTCCTGTATTAAAATTTTCGTAAAAATCTTTATACAGTCTTATTTTCTCTACTAATTTCTTTTCCCAATCATCCTCTCTACGTATTACTTCAAATATAAATTCTATAGATTTATTATTTTTAGTTAGTTTTACACTTCCTCCACTTGCTTTAAAAATTTTTCCTGTCATTTTAGCATTAAGAGCTGGTTTTGTAGTATATGAATCAAATGCTTTTACTTTTCTTAAATAAGCAATTAACGTTTGGTTTCCAGCAAGTCTCTTTTTTATCATTGCAACTGGTTTTGTGTTGTCTGTGGGTTGCCATTTACATTCAGTTCCTCTAGAATTTAGTAAATATTTTCCCATTTTTTCTAAGCAATAAATTCTATAAATTCCTTTTCCATCTTCTGAATTAAAATAATATCTTGTTAAAATTTTAGTTTTTACTAATTGCTCTAATTTATTGTTTAGCTTATCTTGTGATCCAATTTCAATACCTTTCCATTCTAACATTTGTAATAACTGCCTTGATGTTATAAATTCAAATTCATTAACTAATTCTATAATAGCAAAATGGATATCATTAATATGTCCTATATTTATTCTATGTATAATTTGATTCATAGAAACATAGCCGTCTTTTCCATCAAATATTTTTATTTCTCCTTCTCTAATAGCAAAAGGTGATACTGTTGCTTTTATTGCATTATCTTCTACCATTTTTTACTCCCTTCTAATCTTTATTAAAGATTAAAAATTTTAAAATTATATGATGTTTTCACTATGAAAAATAAATAGTTATTATTATATTAACATACTTTTTATAATTAGTCAAAATATAATTGTTTTATTTCTAATTCATTCATATATCTCCAGTTACCTATCTTTAAATCTTTAACAGTAATATTACCTATTTTACTTCTATGTAATGCTATTACATTTTTTCCTATAGCTTCACACATACGTCTTATTTGCCTATTTTTTCCTTCATGTATAGTAATTTCTATTCTAGAAATATTTTTTTCTTTATCTATTTTCATTATTCTAACTTGTGCTGGTTTAGTTACATATTCACCAATATCTACTCCATTTTTTAATTTTTCCACTTCTTCATTTGTAATTTTTCCTTTAACTGTTACTTGATAAGTTTTATTTATTTCATGTTTTGGATGTGTAATTTTATATATAAAGTCCCCATCATTGCTTAATATTAAAGCTCCTGATGTGTACATATCTAATCTTCCTACTGGAACTACAGGTATTTTGTTTTGTTTCAATAATTCCATTACTGTAGGACGATTAAATTGGTCTTTTACTGTAGTTACATAACCTATTGGCTTATTTAGTAATATATATATTTTTTTAACTTCTTTTGTAATAGGCTTTCCATTAAATTCTATTTTGTCTTTTTTTAAATTTATTTTAGTTCCCAATTTATTAACTACTTGTCCATTTACTTTAACTTTTCCTTGTAATATGTATTCTTCTGCTTTTCTTCTAGAACAAATTCCTTGATTTGCTAAAAATTTTTGTAACCTTTCTTCCATATTTCTTTCCTTTTATTTTAGTGTATTTAAAATATTGGTAAAATATTCTGGCAAAGGTGCTTCAAGATGTAAATTTTGGTTAGTAATAGGATGTTTAAAATCTAAGCTTTTTGCATGAAGCATCTGCCCTTGTACATTAAATTCATTTTTTCCTTTTGAATATGTATAGTCACCTACTACTGGGTGTCCAATTTCAGCCATATGTACTCTAATTTGATGAGTTCTTCCTGTTTCAATAATTACTTCTAATAATGTATATTTTTCAAATCTTTGTAATACTTTAAAATGAGTAATTGCCATTTTACCTTTTTTATCTACTGCCATTTTTTTTCTATCTTTTGTACTTCTTGCTATAGGCATATCTACAGTTGCCTCATTTTCAGGTACTATACCTTTTACTAAAGCATAATATACTTTTTTTACTTGTCTATTTTGTATTTGATTACTCATAGCAATATGAGATTTATCATTTTTAGCAACAATGATTAGCCCTGATGTGTCTTTATCTAATCTATGTACAATGCCAGGTCTTAATTCTCCTCCTATTCCTGATAGGTTTTCTTTGCAATGTGCCATTATAGCATTTACTAATGTACCTTCTGTATTTCCTGGCGCTGGGTGTACTACCATTCCCTTTGGTTTATTTATTACTAATATATCTTTATCTTCATATATAACATCTAAAGGAATATATTGTTCTTTCAAATCTACTTTCTTTACTTTTGGTATATTAATCTTTATATTATCTTCTTTTTTTACTATATATGACGGTTTTTGAATTTTATTATTTACTAGAATTTGTCCATCATTTAATAATTTTTGTATCATTGCTCTAGATAGTTCTTTTTGGTTATTAGCTACATATTTATCTAATCTTTGTCCATCTTTATCTACAATAATTTCTTTCAAATTTTTTCTCCTATTTTGATAATCTATTATATATTGCAAAATTGTCATCTGAATATATTTCTTCATAATTTTTATCTTTTGATATAAACATATTTAATTTAGATTTTTTTCCTAAAATAACATGTGTTATTCCATATTTTTCAAATTTAGTTTCATAGTAAGTACTAATATTAGATGTATTTATATAGTCACTAAAGATATCTCTACCTTCATATTTTCCTTCAGCATTTTTTGTACCATTAAATTCTGGTGCATATAAGTCTGCTCTTGAGTCTATAAATACTGGAATTCCTCTATATAATAGGTAACTTCCATAATTATATTCATTAAATAATCGTATTTCATTTATATTTAAATTGTTTAAAATATAATCTGATGCTTGTACGGGATATGAACTTTGATTAATAAATTCATCATCTATTTTATCTTTATACATTATGAAACTTAAAAGTACAACAATTAAAATAGTTAAAATTTTCCCTAATATAGTAGTCATAAATTCCATAACTTCTATAGAACCTTTTTTATCATATTTTTCAAAAAAACTAGCTACTAATTTTGCAAAAATGAAACCACAAACTATTGCAAATATAGAAGCTTGTCTCCTTGACATAAATGTTAATAATGTAAGTCCTCCAAGCATAAAAAAGTCTCTCAGTGTTGCCTTTGTATCTGTAAAAATTAATAAAAGTATAAATACAGCAAATACAGTTAACATTTCTTTATTATTTATTAGTGTTAATGGTAAATGTTCACTAATATTTTGCGTAGTATTACCTTCCATTGTTTTTATTAAGTAAGTATATGGCGTAGTTCCTAAAGGTGTTAAAAAGCCCGTAAAGGCACATATAATCATAATTACTATAATCCATTTCATCATTGGTTCTTTTTTTAATATAATTTTATATGGTTTTTTATCTCTTTTTCTTTTATTTTGTAACTCTTTTTCTTTTTCTAGTTGAAGTCTTGCTACTTTTTCTTGATATTTTCCTATTTCTTCTACTTTTCCATTTTTACTCAATTTTTTTATTTTTATATTGTTCCATTTAATTGCAAGTACATAATGAATTTGTGCATTTGAAATAATAGCTATTATGTATTCTACAATATATGGTAAATATAGTACAAAGTAAAATGGCCATACAGCACAATGTAAGTTTGCTATTAATATAGGTATTATAACTAAATAAACAGCATACCTTTTCTTTTTTGTTTTAATAAATTGTTCCATAAATAGTATAGTTAATGCAAATAAGATAAATGTTACTAATTGTGCTCTTGCTGCTATAAAATTTTTTAACAAATACATAGATGCCATAGTAACTAAAAATGAAACTAAATTATTTTTGCATAATTTAGTTGCTGCAAAATACATTACTAATCCTAAAGTTATAGATAATAAACATGTAGCTATATATAAAGAACAGAAACCTCCAATTCCAATGTTTTCTCCTAATTGGTATATAAGATACGTTCCTACATCATATGCCCAATGTGGGTATGTATAAGGTAAGTCTTCATGCCAAGAGAATGGGTCTTTCATGTCAACTTGTTTTGTTTCTACAATATGTTTTCCTATAGCAATAGTATAATAAGTATCATTTTGAAATGTTTTTGGTGTTAGTGAAAAGCAAAATATTATTATACAAAAAATTGCTAATATATTAAATTTTATTTTTAGTTTTTTATCCATAAAATTTTACCTCTTAACTTAAATTTTCATACAAAAGCATTATATCAAATTCAGCTTATAAGGTCAATTAAAATTAATAGCTTTTGTAGTTTCAATAAAAAAACCCTCAATGTTTTTAACATTGAGGGTTAAATTTATTAAATATAATACTTTTTTTATATTTTTATCCATTAATCTGTTTTGCAACTTCTTCTGCGAAGTTTTCTTCTCTTTTTTGTAATCCTTCGCCTTTTTCAAATCTTGCAAATCTAACAATTTTAGCATCTTTAGATTCTACTAATTTTCCAACTTTTTGGCCTGGATCTTTTACGAAGTCTTGCTCTACTAAACAAATTTCTCCATAGAATTTTCCAATTCTTCCTTGTACTATTTTTTCAGCAACTGCTTCAGGCTTTCCTTCATTTACAGCTTGTGCTTTCAAAATTTCCATTTCATGTTCCACTCTTTCTGCTGGAACACTTTCTCTATCTAAGTATTCTGGTTTAGCAGCTGCTATTTGCATACAAATATCTTTTGCTAAGTTTGAGTCTCCACCTTTTAATTCAACTAAAACTCCTATTTTTCCATCTCCATGAATATAGCTTTCTACTAAATCACTAGTTTCAAATCTTTCAAATCTACGAATTGACATATTTTCACCAATAGTAGCTATTTTATTAGTTAAAACATCCTTAATAGTTTTATTTGGTTCTACTATTGAAGTTTGCTCTAATAGTTCTTCTACTGTAGCTGGATTTTTTTCAGCAACTTGCTTAGCAATATCTGCTACAAAACTCCTAAATTCTTCATTTTTAGCAACAAAGTCTGTTTCTGCATTAACTTCAACTACAACACCTATTTTTTTATCTTCAGTTACATATGTTGTAACTAAGCCTTCTGCTGCTATTCTATCTGATTTTTTTGCAGCTTTTGCTATTCCTCTTTCACGTAAAAGTTCTATAGCTTTTTCTTCATCTCCATTAGTTTCTGTTAATACTTTTTTACAGTCCATCATTCCTGCTCCTGTTTTTTCTCTCAATTCTTTTACTTGTTCTGCAGTAATCATAAAAAAATCCTCCTTTTTTATTAAAGGATGTACCTATTATTGTTTTAAGTATAGGTTACATCCTTCTTAAAATAATATTTAAATTATTCTGCTACTTCTTCTGTAGTAGCTTTTTTTCTTGTTCTTTTTGGCTTTTCTACTTTTTCTGTTTCTTCTTGTTTAGATTCAGTTTCTTCTATTTTTTTAGGTTCTTCTATAGTTTCTTCAGCTTCATTTACAACTTCTTCAATATCTGTAGGTTCTGTTGCTACTTCTTCTATTTCAGCAGATTGTTCTAAAGCTTCCATAGATTCTCCTTGTTTTCCTTCAATTACAGCATTAGCCATACTGTCTACAATTAATTTAACAGCACGAATAGCATCATCATTTCCTGGAATAGCATAATCTAAATCTTCTGGGTTACAGTTAGTATCTACTAAACCAACTACCGGAATTCCTAACTTTTTAGCTTCTAAAATTCCAATTCTTTCTTTTTTAGGATCAACTATAAACATAACTCCTGGAAGTTCTTTCATTTCTTTAATGCCACCTCAATTTTTTTCTAGTTTTTCCATTTCTTTTTTTAATAAAATAACTTCTTTTTTTGGTAATACTTCAAAAGTACCATCTTCTTGCATTTTTTCAAGTTCTAATAGTCTTCCAATTCTTTTTCTAATAGTTTCAAAGTTTGTTAGAGTACCACCTAACCATCTTTGATTAACATAATACATTCCGCATTTTTCAGCAGCTTCTTTTACACATTCTTGTGCTTGTTTTTTAGTTCCTACAAATAGAACTGTTTTGTCTGCTTCTGCTTGTTCTTTTAAGAAAGCATAAGCTTCATCTAATTTTTTAGATGTTTTTTGTAAATCAATAATGTGAATACCATTTCTAGCTTGAAAAATATATTCAGCCATTTTAGGATCCCATCTTCTTGTTTGATGTCCAAAATGAACACCAGCTTCTAGTAATTGTTTCATTGCAACTACTGCCATTTTTTATTCCTCCTTTTAGTTTTACCTCCATATTGCTTCTAACATATAAAAAAACTTGTAGTGTTACAAGCACCATTTTTATACTAACAATATGTGTGTATTTTTCAACGCAAATAATTATATCAAAAAAGCGTTGCAAATGCAACACTTTTTTGATATTTTTTATGTTATTCTTTCATTAATTCAAAAAGTTCTTTACCTACTCCACATATTGGGCATACCCAATCTTCTGGCAAATCTTCCCACTTTACACCTTCTTGTGCTTCATCATATACATGTCCACAAATTGTGCATACATATTTATTCATTTTTTCTCTCCTTCTATATAAATTTTATTTTTTAATATTTTACCTTTTTAATAAATATTTATTCCTTTTAAGTAAAATATCTTTTTAATAGTCCATCAAATCCTCTACCATGTCGTGCTTCATCTTTACACATTTCATGTACTGTGTCGTGAATTGCGTCATAACCTAATTCTTTAGCTCTAGTAGCAATTTTTTTCTTTCCTTCACAAGCGCCTTGTTCAGCCATTGCTCTTAGCTCTACATTTTTCTTTGTATCTGCATATACAACTTCTCCTAGTAATTCAGCAAATTTTGCAGCATGTTCTGCTTCTTCAATAGCATATCTTTTAAAAGTTTCAGCTATTTCTGGATATCCTTCTCTATCAGCTTGTCTACTCATTGCAAGATACATTCCAACTTCTGTACATTCTCCCATAAAGTTTTCTTTCAAGCCCATTACAATTTCTTCATCTAGTCCTTGTGCAACACCAATTATATGTTCATCTGCATAAGTTTTTTCTGAGGTTTCTTTTCTTAATTCAAATTTATCTTTTCCAGCTCCACATTGTGGACATTTTTCTGGTGCGTCTTCTCCTAAGTGGATATATCCACAAACTTTACATACATAAGCTTTCATTTTTACCTCCTATTTTTTAATAATTTTTATATTAATATTTTATTATATACTAATTAAAAAATCAACTATTTCATTACTTAATATTTTTGCAATATTTTTTAATTTTTGTAGTTTTTTGTCTAATTTTATGATATACTACATTTATTAAAAGATAATTTTATGCAATAATATACTAGTTACCACTTTTATTTAAGTAGTTTATATATTTAAAGAAAGGATTGATTTTGAAAATGAATTTTAATAAGTGTAGTCGTTGTGGTGGTTTTTTTATATCTGAAGGAAATACTTGTCCTAATTGTTTGCCAAAAGATCAACTAGAAATAAATAAATTAGAAAATTTTATTGCTGAAAATACAACTAGTAATTTAAGTATTGATGATGTTATTTATTCTACAGGAATTTCTAATAAAAATTTAAATAGATATCTAATGCAAAACCAATTTTCAGATTTTGCTAGTCAACTTCATCAAAATAATTTTTCGGTTTAATGTATTTTTTTTAACACAATAAAAAATTCTAATAATATTTGCATTATTAGAATTTTTTTACATTAAATTATTTTTAAAATATTTTTCTTTTTATTTTCAGGTTTATTACAAATTTTATAAATATTCATTACATAATTTGCAACTTCTTTTCCTAATTCTTCGTTGTTTGAATGAATATATGCTAAAATTTCGCCTTTTTTTGTGATATCTGAAACTTTTTTCTCTAGTACAATACCTACTGTATAGTCAATTTCATCTTCTTTTTTCATTCTTCCTGCTCCTAATTTTACGCAAGCTTTACCTATTTCTTGTGCATTTAATTCTTTAATATAGCCACATTTGGTTGCAAATACTGGTATTATATGTTTAGCTTTTGTAAATTTTTCTGTATTTTCAATATAACTAATGTCTCCTTCTTGCTTTTTTATCCACTCTTTTAACTTATTAAAAGCTTCCTTATTTTCAATTTGAGTTAATATAGTTTGTTTATTTTTTTCTATATCTTCTCCTTTTCCTGCTAATTTTATCATATATGCTCCAAGAGTTAATATTACCTCTTTTACATCTAATTGTATATTTCCTTTTAGTGCTTCAATGGCCTCTATTACTTCTAAAGAATTTCCTACAGTTTTTCCTAATGGTTCATCCATATTTGTTATAACACAAACTGTTTCTTTATTAGATAACTCTCCTATTTTTTTCATAGTTTCTGCAAGTTTTGTTGCTTCCTTTAAATTTTTCATAAACGCTCCGCTTCCGCAAGTAACGTCTAGTACAATTTTACTTGCTCCGGCTGCTATTTTTTTACTCATAATACTAGAAGCTATTAGTGGAATACTTTCTGTTGCTGAAATAGCATCTCTTAAAGCATATATTTTTTTATCAGCTGGAGCTAAATTTAGTGTTTGCCCTATTAAAGATATTCCTATTTCCTTTACATTTAAAATAAATTGGTTTATAGGAAGATTGGTTTTATATTTTGGTATAGATTCTAGTTTATCTATTGTTCCTCCAGTATAACCAAGTCCTCTTCCAGACATTTTAGCCACTGGTATTCCGCAAAGAAGCTATAATTGGAGCTAAAATTAAAGTAACTTTATCTCCTATTCCTCCTGTACTATGTTTATCTACAACTATTCCTAATTCTGATAGGTCTAATATATCTCCAGATTTAGACATAGCAATACTTAAATTTGTAGTTTCTTCTTCATCCATTCCATTTAAATATATTGCCATAATTAATGCAGCTGCCTGATAATCTGGAATATTTCCATTTGTATAGTTTTCTATAAAATATTCAATTTCTTGTTTTGTAAGTTTGTGCTTATCTCGTTTTTTAGCTATTATTTCTTGAATATTCATTCTTTATCTCCTTTTAGTTAATAAAATTTTTTGTAAAACTTTTTCTGTGTAAAGGACAAATTCCATATTCTTTAATGTTTTGAATATGCACAGCTGTTCCATAGCCTTTATGTTTTGCAAAACCATATTGTGGATATACTTCATCCCATTGTCTCATTATTCTGTCTCTTGTTACTTTTGCTATAATAGATGCACATGCTATAGAATAGCTAATTGCATCTCCGTGTATAATAGATTTATAAGGAATTCCATTTGTATCAATTTTTGTTAATGCGTCTACTAAAATTGCATCTGGTTTTATATAATTTTCTTTATTATTTGCATTTAATTTTTGCTCCATATCTTTAATTGCTTCTGTCAATCCTTTTTTAGTTGCTTGTAAAATATTTATTTCATCAATTTCTTTTTGATCTATAATTCCTATTCCATAACTAATAGCTTCTGATGTAATTTCTTCATATAATTTTTCTCTTTTCTTTTCAGATATTTTTTTTGAATCATTAACTCCTTCTATCATAGAATTTCTTGGCATTAAAACACAAGATACTACTACTGGTCCTGCTAAAGGCCCTCTTCCTGCCTCATCAATACCTGCAATTAGTTTTAATTTTTTTTCTTCATATAATTCTTCTTCAACTTTTTTTAATTTTGTTAGTCTTTCTATTTCTTTTTCCTTCATTATTTATTCCTCTGATTTTAAATTTTCAATATCTCTAATTTCATAATACGTATTACCATCTGTATATGTAAAACCCGCTGTATAATAGATTTTTCCTTCTGTGTATTCTACTATATAATATGAATTTTCTGGTAATGTAACTTGATTTAATTCTAATATTTTTAAATCATCTTGGTTTAAAACATAATAAAGTTTTTTCTTTTCATTTTCATCAAATAATTTTTTTTCTAAAAAGTTTTTTATATCTTCTTGCTCTTTTAAGTCAGATAGTTTAGTGCCTATTAATAATTCTTCTTTTTCATCCATTAAGTATTCTCCCATTATATTTTTTACCTTTACTTCTACCAAGAGCATATCTGTTTTTAAGTTTTCTAAGCTTTCTTTTTCTGTTTCAATTCTAAAAAAATATATTACTCCAAATACTATAAAGGTAATAAGTACTATTAAAATCACTGTTCCTAAAATTGTTAATCCATTTTCTTCTTTCATTTTTATCTAACCCCTTTTTTTCATTATATAAATATTTTATAATTTTTTCAAGCAATTATTTTTCTAAACATTCTTCTATTATATTTTCTAGTTTTTTAGTATCTACAATAGACTCAATACTTGCTTCTAAAATTTTTTTAGGGGACACTTTTTTAAAATTTAATAAGTATCCATTCTTTAAAGCAAGTTGTCTTATAAATTCTCTATTAGCTCTACCATTTCCTTCTCTAAATGGATGTAATACATTTAGTTCTGATAAATAATATGCTAACCTTTGTGCTAAATTATGTTTATCTAGTCCTTTTAAATAATTTTCATTTTTTAATTTATTTAATAATTTGTCTAGTTCTTCTTCTATATATTCCCAACTTGCAAACCTAAATTCTCCTTTGCTAATATTTTCTTTTCTAAATATGCCTGCAAATGGATATATATCTTCAAACAAATATAAGTGAATTGATATATAATGCTTTTTGTCAAAATTCCCACTAATTCCTTTTTGTCTAAGGCCTAATAACTTTGCTGCCGTGAGCTTTGCTTCATAATATGTTAAATCTTTTTGATTTTTTATATTCATTTTATTTATTAATATATTAGTATTTTCATAACAATATTTAGAATTTTCATTTTTATATAATTCTTTCATAAATATCACCTTTAATATTTTACACTACTTTATTATTTTATACAATAAAAAAATATAAGACTTTTTGGTCTTATATTTTTATCTTTAATATTGAATTGGTTGATTTTTTATCATTTCTATTAATTCTGGCATTTGAACTTGATTGTTTGCAAATAACTTAAACATATTTACATCATTTTCTGTTATATTCATTCCTTCTATAGCTAAATCATTTTTTATATTTTCTATATCTAAATTAAACATTTCTTCATTAAACATAATTTTTCCTCCTTAAATGGATTGATATTTTTATAAACTCACTACAATATTATTATACCACAAAATCAGCAAAAAGTACAGTGTTTTTGCTGATTTTGTGTCATTTTTATACATTTTTTATTTTTCTATATATTTAATATTTTTAATTAAAATAATTACTAATCTGTTCTAATTTTTTTTAATCCCACTTGTATGAATATTTCATATGCAATTACAGATTAGCTTCTATAGCTGCACAAGTTCTTGCAATATTTCCTGTGTATTTTGTGATATTTCAGGTTCGTTTAATTTCATGTTTTAAACTTCCCTTAGTTTTACTACTAGTCTTTGTTTTCCGTGATTAGTACAAGTTATTAAAGTAAGTTCTCTTCTGCCATTTGTTAACTGACTAGTACATCTAGTGTCCGTTGGTTCTACAACAAATTTATCATATACTTGATATGTAACTGTATTTCCAGACATGTCTGTTAATTCTGCTTTATCTCCATTTTTTAATTTATGTAATTTTCCAAACATTTTTCCACTTTCATAATAATGTCCTACTATACAATAGTTTCCTATTTCATTTGGTTTTAAATTTTCTGGCCAATATTTATTTAAAGAAACATATAATAATTCTGGAGAAGTAGTTGAAAGAACAGGGTATTCAATGTTAATTGCTGGTATTTTAAGTACTGCTTCTGTTGTATATTCTACTCCATCTTCTGATACATAAGTTTGAGTTTCTTGTTGCTCTTCTTGTTGCGTTTGAGCTTCTTGCTGTGCTTCTTCTTCTTGTCCTATATCTAGTATAACTACTATAGGAGCATTATCTTCTGGCTCTTTAATAGTTGTATCTTTATTGTATTTTAAACTAGCTAATATTTGTTGTGATACTTGTTCACTTTTATTTCTATCATATTCTGCATAAATATAATAAGAAAATAAAAGGCATATTAAAAATACAGACAAAAAGAACTCTAGTTTATACATAAGTTTTTTTCTCTTCATTTCAGGTGTTATATATAATTTTTCAGTTACTAATATTTGGTTCATCTAAATTTACACCTTTCCCATTTTATAATCTAAAACTATTATATCATTTATTTTTATATTTTGGAATAGGTTTTTAATTAAAAATATAAAAATTATATTTTATAAAATATTGATTTATTTAAAATAATTTGTTATAATTCATAGCATAATAATATAGGCGTTTGATAAGAGATTAATAGTAAGTAATTTTTATATAGAGAGACTATGTTTGGTGTAAATAGTTTAAAATAGCTTATGAATCTACTCTTAAAAGCTTTTTATGAAAATAAAACCGTGTAATGCTCGGTTATCTGCATTTTATTAAGATATTTATTATATATAAATAAATTAAGGTGGTACCGTGAGAAATTATACTCGCCCTTATTATAGGGTGAGTTTTTTGGTTTTTTATTGTATCAAGAAAGGAAAATATTATGATAGACATTAAATTTTTAAGAGAACATCCTGATTTAGTAAAAGAAAACATTAAAAGAAAATTTCAAGATTACAAGTTAATTTTAGTTGATGAAGTACTTGAATTAGATATTAAAAACCGTGAAGCTAAATTAAATGGTGATGAATTAAGAAGTAAAAGAAATTCTTTAAGTAGCCAAATTGGTAATCTAATGAAACAAGGAAAAAAAGATGAAGCAGAAAGTATAAAAATTCAAGTTCAAGAAATTAATAATCAGCTAGTAGAAAATGAAAAATTAGAAGAAGAGTATTTTATGCAAATTCAAGAAAGAATGATGAAAATTCCTAATATTATACATCCTTCTGTTCCTATTGGAGAAGATGATAGCAAAAATGTTGAAATTCAAAAATTTGGAGAACCAATTGTACCTAATTACTCAATTCCATATCATACAGATATTATGGAATCTTTAGAAGGTATTGATTTAGAATCTGCTCGTAGAGTTGCTGGTAATGGTTTCTATTATTTAATGGGAGATATAGCAAGACTTCATTCAGCAGTTATTTCTTATGCTAGAGATTTTATGATTAACAAAGGCTTTACTTATTGTATTCCACCTTATATGATTCGTAGTAATGTAGTAACAGGTGTTATGAGTTTTGATGAAATGGATGCTATGATGTATAAGATTGAAGGTGAAGATTTATATTTAATTGGTACTAGTGAGCATTCTATGATTGGCAAGTTTAAAGAACAACTTCTTTTAAAAGATAAATTACCTTATACTATGACTTCTTATTCTCCTTGTTTTAGAAAAGAAAAAGGTGCGCATGGTATTGAAGAACGTGGTGTTTACCGTATTCATCAATTTGAGAAACAAGAAATGATAGTTGTTTGTGAACCTGAAGATAGTTGGAATTGGTATGATAAGCTATGGTCATATACCGTTGAATTTTTTAGAAGTATGGATATTCCAGTTCGTACTTTAGAATGTTGTAGCGGTGATTTGGCTGATTTAAAAGCAAAAAGTTGTGATGTAGAGGCTTGGAGTCCTAGACAACAAAAATATTTTGAAGTTGGAAGCTGTTCTAATTTAACAGATGCACAAGCTAGACGTTTAGGTATTAGAATTAAAGGTGAAAAACAAAATTATTATGCTCATACTTTAAATAATACTGTTGTTGCTCCACCACGTATGCTAATTGCTCTTCTTGAAAATAATTATAAAGAAGATGGAAGTGTTACTATTCCAGAAGTTTTATGGCCATATATCGGTGGAACTAAAATTTTAAAACCTTCTAAGCATTAAAATACTAAAAGGAGAATGTAATGTTAGTTAAAAATCCAAAATTAAAAATTTCTGCTGTTAGTCCTAAACAATACCCAACAAATAACTTACCCCAAATTGTATTAGTTGGAAAATCAAATGTTGGTAAATCTAGTTTTATTAATACATTAGTTAATCGCAAAAAATTAGCTAGAACTAGCAGTGAACCTGGTAAAACAAGGCAAATTAATTTTTATGATATTGATAATAAATTTTATTTAGTTGATTTACCTGGTTATGGCTTTAGTAAAATGTCAAAGATTGAACAAGAAAAAGTTGGTAATTTTATTGAGGAATATTTACAAAAAAGTAAAAATATTTCTTTAATAATATTTTTAATTGACATTAGACATAATCCAACAGAAAATGACAAATTAATGTATAATTATATTTTAAAAAACAATTTTCCTTGTATGGTAATTGTAAATAAAGCAGATAAGCTAGCTGTTACTAAAGTTTTAAATGAAGTAGAAAATTTGCAAAAAATATTAAATCCTTTAAAAGACATTACTTTTCTACCTTGTTCTAGTGAAAGAAAAATTTACACTGATAGAGTTTGGGAAGAAATAGAAAAATATATATAATTTTTTCTAAATCAAAGCTATTTAAAATTTACTTTAATTGACTATTTTTAAATTTTGTTATATAATAGTTTTAATCCCTTTTGGGAATAAATTTTATTGGAGGTTATTCTATGGTTCAACTGCGGAAATTTATCAAGGTAAGTTTTGACAGCCCCCAGAATGCAGAAAAAGCATTGGAAATGGCTCAGAACAAATTTGCCACTCCCAACAAAATCTCTTCCAGAAATTTTGACCGTGTTGACAAAAACGCTGTCCTTTTTGAAAGGACAGGGAGTGCAGCAAAAGACTGTTGTGTAAAGCAGTTTTTGCTTTCTCTTCAGGGTGCTCTTCCTGAAAATTGCCACATTAGTTGAGAATATCACTTCAAAAAACAGGTACTCATATGAGTACCTGTTTTTTAAATTTTATTTTTACTTTCTTTTTTAGTTATTATTTTTAATGCTTTTTGACGTTCTAACATAATTATATGTCCACAGCCTAGACACTTCATTTTAAAGTCAACACCAACTCTAGTTAATTCCCATAGTTTACTTCCACAAGGATGTTGTTTTTTTGTTCTTACAATATCGCCTACTTCATATTCCATAGGAATTTCCCCTTTCTATTTTTCTATTATATTTTTTATTCTTTTTTCTACGCTTTCTTTTCCAATAACTTGCATAATTTCATAAAGATCTGGAGTTTGTTGTTTTCCTGTTAAGGCTACTCTTAGTACAGTACTAATGTCTCCAACATGACCTGGCCATTTTTCAGGCTCTTGTTTAAATATTTTTACTTCTCTAGCATAGCCTAATTCTTCTGATAAATCTTTTAATTTATTAAACCATGTCTGTTTATCATCATTTATGTCAAAATATTTTTGTAAATATATTGATAATATTTTTCTTATCTCTTCCTTGTCATTTATTTTTGCATATTCAAAATTATTATCTTCAGCAAAAAATTTTTCATCATACATATAATAAATTATATTTTTTATATCAGACCATTTTGCAATATCTTTTCTTGGTTTTGTTGTTCCTCTTTCTATTCCAAATACCTTTAATGAATAGTCTTTATCTTGTAGCATTTCTTCTAGTTCCTTGTCATAACGTTTTGCCCAGTTTAATGCATTTTCATAGACTTTTTCTTTAGAGTATGTAGATATTACATTTTTAGCTATATCTAACAATTTTACCATATCAAAAATTGCTCCACTTACACTCATTTTATTTAATTCAAATTTAAATTCTGATATATCTTTGTCTGGATTTGCTCTTCTCCAAGTTTCAAAACTAGAATTAGCAATATTTAATAAATATTGATATACTGCTTCGGCTGGTATTCCTTCTTCATGATAGTAACTTACTGCAGCTTCAGGATCTTTACGTTTACTAATTTTACGTTTTTTACCATTATCTTCCTTTAATATGGCTGAGGTATGAGCATATTTAGGCACTTGAAATCCTAATGCTTTGAATAATTCTAAATGTAATGGTATAGAAGAAAGCCATTCATCTGCACGTATTACGTGTGTAACTCTCATTAAGTGATCATCTACAGCATGTGCAAAGTGATAAGTTGGTAGTCCGTCTGCTTTAATAATAACTATGTCTTGGTCATTTTCAGGAAATTCTACATTTCCTTTAATAATATCATGATGTCTTATTTTTCTTTCTTCATTTCCCATAGATTTAAAACGTATAATATAAGGCTCTCCAGATTTAATTTTTTCTGTAGCTTCTTCTACTGTTAAATTGCGGTATTTAGCCCATACGCCATAATATCCAGGTCTTATTTTAGCAGCTTCTTGTTTTTTGCGCATTTCTTCTAATTCTTCTGTAGTTGCAAAACAAGGATATGCCTTTCCTTGTTCTATTAAATATTTTGCAAAAGCTTGATATATATCTTTTCTAGCGCTCTGTTTATATGGACCATATAAGCCTTTTTCTTCTGTTTCATTTATCATACCTTCATCAAATACAATACCAAAATCTTTAACAGCTTCTACTATTTGTATTACTCCGTTTTCAATTAATCTTTTTTGGTCAGTATCTTCTATTCTTAATATACTAACACCTTTTGTTTGCCTAGCTATTGTTGTACAAATAATACTTTGATATAGCCCTCCTATATGAACATATCCTGTAGGGCTTGGTGCAAAACGTACTACCATTGCTCCTTCTGGCAAATTTCTTTCTGGATATTTTTCTTCATAATAAGAAATTGGTTTTGCATCTGGAAATATTAAATTTGCTAAATCTTTATAATCCATATTTATATATTCCTTTCAATTATCTTTAATAATAATATTTATTTTACTAAACTTCAGTAATTATTGGTAATATCATAGGGTTTCTTTTTGTTTTTTCAAATATATAATCTCTTAAACTATCTTTTATATTAGACTTTATAGTTGCCCAGTCACGTATATGATTTTCCTCACATTTTCTAACTTCTTCACGTATTACTTTTTTTACGTTTTCCATTAAATTTTCTGATTCTCTAACATATACAAAACCTCTAGATACAACATCTGGTTCTGATATTATTTCACCAGTACTTGAATCCATTGTCATAACAATAACTATTAATCCATCTTGTGATAAATGTTGTCTATCACGAAGTACTATATTTCCAACATCTCCTACTCCTAGTCCATCTACTAATACTTTTCCATTAGGAACTGTTGTTGTAAGCATAGCTTCATTCTCATTTAATTCTAACACTTTACCATTTGTCATCATAAATATATTTTTTTCTTCTATTCCTAGTTTTTTTGCAGTTTCTGCATGTGCTACAAGTTGTCTATATTCACCATGCACAGGTATAAAATATTTTGGTTTTGCTAATGTTATTATTAATTTTTGTTCTTCTTGACAAGCATGTCCTGATACGTGAATATCTTCTAATGAACTATATATTACTTCTGCTCCTATTTTCATAAGGTCATCTATTACTTTTGATACATATTTTTCATTTCCTGGTATTGGTGTTGCAGATATAATTACCATATCGTTTGGAGTAATAGTTACTTTTTTGTGGTCTCCGTTAGCCATTCTAGTTAAAGCTGACATTGCTTCTCCTTGACTTCCTGTAGTAATTATTACTAATTGGTCATCACGATAATTTTTTATATTATCTATATCAATAAATATGTTTTCTGCATCTTGAATATAGCCTAATTCTCTTGCAGCTTCTATCATATTTATCATACTTCTACCACATATTGCAATTTTTCTACCATATTTAACAGAAGAATTTACTATTTGTTGTACTCGATGCACATTTGATGCAAATGTTGCTACTACTATTCTTTTTGTATTATTTAAAAATAGTCTGTCAAATACTTCTCCTACAGAGCTTTCTGACATAGTAAAGCCCTTTCTTTCACTATTAGTACTATCTGAAAGTAAAGCTAAAATGCCATTATTACCTAATTCTGCAATTCTTCCTAAATTTATTACTTTATCATCTATTGGTGTATAGTCAATTTTAAAATCTCCTGTGTGAAGTATTGTTCCTACAGGTGTGTTTATTGCTAGCATTACAGCATCTGGTATGCTGTGATTACTATTAATAAATTCTATTTGCATATTTTCAAAATTAATTGTTTGCCCTTGCTCTACAGTAATTAGTTTTGTTGTATTTAATAAATTGTGTTCTTCTAACTTATTTTTTATTAAAGAAATAGTTAATTTAGTAGCATATATAGGAATATTGATTTGTTTTAAAATATATGGAATAGCTCCTATATGATCTTCATGTCCATGTGTAATAATTAGTGCCTTTACTTTTTCTTGGTTTTTTAGTAAATAGCTAATATCTGGAATTACTAAATCAACACCTAACATATCATCTCCAGGAAATTCTAGTCCGCAGTCTACTAATATTATTTCATTTTCATATTCAAAAACTGTAATGTTTTTTCCTATTTCTTGTAGTCCTCCTAAAGGTATTATTTTTAAATTAGATTTTTTAAAATTAAATCTAGTAATATTGTTTTTGGTTTCATTTTTTGCATTTCTTGTTTTTCTTACTGTAGTGGTTTGTTTTTTTTCTATTTGGCTTGTCCTTGTATTTCTTTTTGTAGGATAACTACTTTTTTCATCTGTATTTTTATTTTGTTCTTTTAGCTTTGCTCTATTGTCTTTTATCTTTTCATCATATTGTTTTGGTTTATTTACCATATAAATTTTTCTCTCCTTCTTATTTTATTGTTGTTTAATTTTATTTATTTTTTTATAATCTAATTGCTTAAATAATCTTTATTTTAAGCAATATAAAAACAGATATGTTTTTTATTTACGTTCCAAAAAACATATTATTTTTTAAAGTACATTAATCCGATCCAAAATTACTTATAATATTACTTTTATTAATATTCAAAAATAAATCTCTTCTTTACCAATTTTGGTAACAACTGTTATGTATTATACTATTTTTTTTTTATTTTGTCAAACTTAGTATTAACATGATAGTAGAAATCTATCTGCTGTAAGGATTAATTTTGTTTTATTTTCATTATTAAATTATATTAATACAGATAATTTTGCAAATGTAGTTAAAAGCAAATTAGCACTAAATGTAAAAAAACAAATTACCTAAATTGCTTTAGGTAATTTATTTTAAGATTTTTTACTAAAAATTATTTAATTTTACAAAAATTTTTCTTTTTTGTTTATTCCTACATTTCTGGTATTATACTATATTGGAAGTTAGTTTTTGGAATTAAAACTATCGGACGAAGCCCGCCATCTGGTGAACACGTAGTCGCTGCTGTCCAAATTGCCGTCGTCCCCGTCCACGTTGACCACACAGCCGCCGAAGCTGCTGCTAGCAGAGGCTAAACACCAATAACTTCTTGTTATATATTCCGTTATTATATGTTTCTAATAACCAATTACCAACAATATTATGGTTATATCCAGTTGAAGTACAAGTTATCTCTATTGTGTTTGTTGTTTCTTCACTTTTGTTATATGAATTCATAAATAATTCTAGTGTTGGGCTTCCTATTGCATAAGCTGCATTCCCTTCACTATCTTTATATCCTGCCCATACTGATTGATCCATTAAATATGCTACTGCTTTGCAGCGTTTGTTGTACTTTCAGATCCACTTAGTTGGGTATACCACTGTTGATTTAAAAATCTTAAGTTTGAATCTATTTCATCTGATCCATTTGTGTATTTGCCTGATATTTCGTTAGATAAAGTGCAACTAGCCACTGGATTACTTCCATCTGATGTTTTTTCTGATATTAAATATACATAAGTTTCGTCATAATAAAATATTCTCCATGTTAAGTCTGTATAATCTTTTGCTACATAGTCCACTTTTTTACCTATGTCTTCTGCAAAAACTTCTGTGCTGTTTGGTTCTTTATTTACTAAATCTTCTAATTGCTGATTTAATTCTTCCATTGCTGCTATATCATTTTGCACTGACTGATTTGTTTTTTCTGCTGCTAATTTTGCTCTCGTTATTAACCCATTTTCTCCTACTAATGCTGTTATACTTACTGCTGCTAATATTAACAATACTACTATTGTTACTACCAGTGCTATTAAGGTTATTCCTTTTTCTCTCTTTTTTCTTTTTATTAATGGTTTTTTCTCTTTTAGCTTTTCCATTAATTTGTTCCTCCTTTGTTTTTATTATTTATTTTTTATTTTTTATTTTATTTGTATATACTTTACTATTTTATATTATATCATATCACTTCACGTTTTTTCATACTTTTTATATTTTTTATTATTTTTTTCATCAAAAAATCTTTTTAATCTTCCATCAGCAGTTTCATAAAGATAATGTAATGATAAATCACTAATTGTTATATTTGTCAAATTATCTATAAATTTTAAAAATAACTTTAATAGACAAAAAAGAGCCAACAAATTGTTAGCTCTTTTTTTGAGATATTTACAGATCTTCCATTCTCATTCTTTCTACAACAGCAGTTATAAATTCACTATTTGTAGGCTTACCTTTTTTTGAAAAGCTATTAGTTCCAAAGAACTCGTATAACTGTTCAAAATTTGTAGTATTAAATATATTTTCTATGGCGTGCCTAATAGTTCTTTCTACCTGCGTACTTGTTACGTTATTCTTTCTGGCGACCTCAGGATAAAGAAATCCTACAAAGGGCATTGTCTGAGAATCAGCTTGATAGAATATACATATTGCATCTTTGCAATATTTGAATCCTTTTAAATTGGTCTGCATACCAAGATTTAAGAGGATATTGCTTACTCTTATTTCAAGATTCTTTCCTTTAGTTGCTTCAGAAGATATTTGGGTTGTTTTTAACTTTTCTTTTTCTAAGGTAGTAATTTCTTCTATAAGGTTGATTAAGTCTCTTATACCATATCCTTTCTCATCTAAAGTTTGCAGAATTTGAATAGTCCGCTCTGTCATTTCTATCTCTCCTATTATAAATTCAGCACTTGGCTGTTACTAGATATTATACAATTTTATGTCACCCTTGTCAAATTTTAAGTACAATCACTTTTTATACTTCTTTTCCATAATAACTATCTAGCAATATTTGTTTTAGTTCTGTTACTAATGGAAGTCTTGGATTTGCAGTAGTGCATTGATCTTCAAAAGCTCTATCTGCTAACATATCTACTTTTGCTAAAAATTCTTGTTCTTCAATTCCTGCTTCTTTAAATGATTTAGGAATATTTAAGTCTTCATTTAATTTTTGTATTTCTTTTATTAATGAATTTACTCCTTGTTCATTATCTTTTGCTGCGAAATTCATTCTTCTTGATAATTCTGCATATTTTTGGTCTGCAATGAAAAATTCATATTTTGGAAAAGATACAAACTTAGTTGGTTTTTGGCTATTATATTTAATAACATATGGCAATAATATTGCATTTATTCTTCCATGTGGTAAATGAAATTCTGCTCCTATTTTATGTGCCAAAGAATGGTTAATTCCTAAAAATGCATTTGTAAATGCCATACCTGCTATAGTGCTTGCATTGTGCATTTTTTCTCTAGCATAGCTATTGCTTCCATTATTATATGCTTCTTTTATATTTTTAAATACTAACTCTACAGCTTTTTCTGCTAATCCATCAGTATAGTCTGATGCCATATTTGATACATAAGCTTCAATAGCGTGTGTTAAAACATCCATACCAGTATCTGCTGTAATTGTTTTTGGTAAGCTCATAACTAAATCAGGGTCTACAATAGCAACATCTGGTGTTAATTCATAATCTGCTAAAGGATATTTTTTATTATTTTTTTTGTCTGTAATAACTGCAAAAGATGTAACTTCTGAACCTGTTCCTGAGGTTGTTGGAATTGCTACTAATTGTGCTTTTATTCCTAATTTAGGGAATTTGTAAGTACGCTTACGTATATCCATAAATTTAAGTTTCATTCCTTCTGCATCAGCTTCTGGGTGTTCATAAAATAGCCACATACCCTTTGCTGCATCTATTGGGCTTCCTCCACCTAAAGCAATAATTACATCAGGCTTAAATTCTCTCATCATTTCAACACCTTTATATATTGTGTCAAAAGAAGGATCTGATTCTACATCTGAGAATATTTCTGAATGCACATATGTTTTTCTTTTTCTTAAATGATATAAAATTTTATCTACATACCCTAATTTCACCATTGATGGATCTGTTACTATAAATGCTCTAGTAATGTCTGGCATTTTTTCTAAGTATGCTATAGAACCTGCTTCAAAATATATTTTTTTTGGTATTTTAAACCATTGCATATTAACTCTCCTTTTTGCTACTCTTTTTATATTAATTAAATTTACACTTGATACATTGGCTGTAGTTGAATTGCCTCCAAATGTTCCACATCCTAAAGTTAAAGATGGCATATTTGTATTATATATATCTCCTATAGCTCCATGTGTTGATGGAGAGTTTACTATTATTCTTCCTACTTTTACTTTTTCTGAGAATTTTTCTATTGTTTCTTTGTCTTCTGAATGAATAACTGCAGAGTGCCCTAATCCACCAAATTCTATCAATTTTTCTGCTAAATCAATTCCTTCATCAGCATTTTCAACTATATAATAAGCTAATACAGGGCTTAATTTTTCTTTTGAAAATGGATATTCAATTCCTACGCCATTTTCTTTTAATACTAATACTTTAGTATCTTTTGGTACATCTATTTTTGCTCCTTTTGCTATATTATATGGACTTTTTCCTACTATATCTGCATTTAAAGCACATCCTTTTTCTTTTATAAACATACTGTTGCGTAGTTTTTCTGTTTCTTCTGCATTTAAAAAATAGCAGCCTGCTTCTTTCATAAGTTTTTCAAATTCTGTGTGAATTTCTTTATCTACTATGACGGATTGTTCTGATGCGCAAATCATTCCATTGTCAAATGATTTTGATAATACTAAATCATTTACAGAAGTTTTTAGTTTAGCTGTTTTGTCTATGTAGCAAGGTACATTTCCAGGTCCTACTCCTAATGCAGGTTTTCCACAAGAATAAGCAGATTTTACCATTCCACTTCCACCAGTTGCTAATATTAAGTTAACATCTGGATGATTCATAAGTGCTGTTGTTGCTTCTATTGATGGTTCTTCAATCCATAATATACAATCTTTAGGTGCTCCTGCTTTTACAGCAGCTTCTCTTAATATTTTTGCTGCTGTTGAGCTTGATTTTTGTGCAGATGGATGAAATCCAAATATAATTACATTTCTTGTTTTGGCTGCAATTATAGATTTGAACATAGTTGTAGAAGTTGGGTTTGTAACAGGTGTTACTCCTGCTATAATTCCTATTGGTTCAGCAATTTCTTCATATCCTTCTTCTTCATTTTCAGAAATTACTCCAACAGTTTTGTCATATTTTATACTATGATATATATATTCTGTTGCAAACATATTTTTTGTGATTTTGTCTTCGTAAATTCCTCTATTTGTTTCTTCAACAGCTAATTTTGCAAGCTCCATATGATGTTCTAATCCTGCCATAGCCATTTGCTTTACTATTTCGTCTATTTGTTCTTGGTCTAATTTCAAATATTCTTCAGAAGCTTTTTTTGCTCTTTCTACTAATTTATTTATCATTTCTTGAACTTTTAATTCTTCATTTTCTTTAGACATTTTTATCCTCCTCCAGTTTTTTATTTTAAAATTTTCTATATAATTATATACCAACTTTTTGAAATTGTAAACTGATTAATATTTTATTATTCATTATTTTTATATAAAAACTACCCTAGGTGTTAATATCACCTAGGGTAGTATAGGCTTACATATCGCAGTTTGTTGTTTCTTCTTCCATTGCCATAATTCCAGCTCTTACTATGAGGAGTTCTTTTATGGCTTCATCTATTTCTCTGTATGCTGTATTTGCAGACATTTTGCATTTGTACACTTTTCGCAGTGTATCTGCAATATGCATAGAATCATCTGCAAGCATACAAAGCTTGGATTTTGTTGAAACATACTCGCAATATGGTTCAAGTTCGTCTCTGCAGGACTTACCTCTTTCTATATTCCTAAGAATATATTGTACGTCCTTAAGAGCTCCTATTACTTCACTGATTTCTACACTCAACCGTTTCATTTTTCTAGTAATGGGTAACATTGTTTTTCCTCCTTGATTAGAGCCTATTTTTATTTACAAGAATTTCTTGTATAGTAAAAATTATATCATAAATCTCATTTTTTTGCAATTTTTCCTTTCTTTTTGATTCAAAATGATATATAATATAGCCCTAGATTGATTATATAAATCTTAAGGAGTGAAGTTTATGGGGTATAGTTTTAAAAATATTGAAAAAAAGTGGCAGGATAAATGGTATTCTGAAGGTACTTTTTATGCAGAAAATAATACTTCTAAGAAAAAATGGTATGGTTTAATTGAATTTCCTTATCCTTCTGGACAAGGGCTTCATGTTGGACATCCAAGAAGTTATACTGCATTGGATATTATTGCCAGAAAAAAGAGAATGGAAGGATATAATGTACTATATCCTATTGGCTTTGATGCTTTTGGTTTACCAGCTGAAAATTATGCTATAAAAAATCATGTACATCCTAAAGTTGTAACAGAGCAAAATATAAAACATTTTACAGATCAATTAAAAGCATTAGGGTTTTCTTTTGATTGGTCTAGAGTAGTAAATACTACTGACCCTAATTATTATAAATGGACTCAATGGATTTTTGTTCAATTGTTTAAACATGGACTAGCTTACAAAACTACTATGCCTATTAATTTTTGTACAGGTTGTAAAGTAGGTTTAGCTAATGAAGAAGTTGTTAATGGTGTTTGTGAAAGATGCGGAAGTCCAGTAGTTCAAAAAGAAAAAAGTCAATGGATGCTAAAAATTACTGAATATGCTCAAAGACTTATTGATGATTTAGATGAAGTTGATTATTTAGAAAAAATTAAAACACAACAAAAAAATTGGATTGGTAGAAGTGAAGGTGCTGAAGTTAAGTTTAAAATCGTAGGTCACCATAAAGAACTAGTTGTTTATACAACAAGACCTGATACTTTATTTGGTGCAACATATATGGTAGTAGCTCCAGAACATCCTATTATTAAAGAATTAGAGTCAGAAATTACTAATTTAGAAGAAGTACAAACATATCAGAAACAAGCTCAGTTAAAGTCTGATTTTGAACGTTCTGAATTAAATAAAGAAAAAACTGGTGTAGAAATTAAAGGTATTAAAGCTCTAAATCCTTTAACTAATACTGAAATTCCAATTTGGGTTTCAGATTATGTTTTAATTACTTATGGTACAGGTGCTATTATGGCTGTTCCTTCTCACGATACTAGAGACTGGGAATTTGCTAAAAAGTTTAATTTGCCTATTATTCAAGTAATTGAGTCTATTGATAAAAATACTATTTGTGATATTGAAAAAGAAGCTTTTACAGATGTTGCAACAGGTAGATTAATAAATTCTGGATTTTTAAATGGATTATCTGTAGAAGATGCCAAGAAAAAGGTTATTGATTGTTTAGAAGAAAACGGTATTGGTACAAGAAAGGTAAATTATAAATTACGTGATTGGGTATTTTCAAGACAACGTTATTGGGGAGAACCCATTCCAATGATTTATTGTAAACAATGTGGATGGGTTCCTGTTCCAGAAGAAGAACTTCCTTTAGTATTACCAGACATTGAAGATTATGAACCTGGAGAAAATGGTGAGTCTCCTTTGGCCAAACATAAGGAATGGATTAAAACAAAATGTCCTCATTGTGGAAAAGATGCTCAAAGGGAAACTGATACAATGCCTCAGTGGGCTGGTTCTTCTTGGTATTTCTTGCGTTATATGGATCCTCATAATACAGAAGCTCTTGCTTCAAAAGAAGCTTTAAATTATTGGAGTCCGATTGACTGGTATAATGGTGGTATGGAACATACAACACTTCATTTATTATATTCTAGATTTTGGCACAAATTTTTATATGATATAGGAGTTGTTCCAACTAAAGAGCCTTATGCAAAACGTACTTCTCATGGTATGATTTTAGGGGCAAATGGAGAAAAGATGTCTAAATCAAAAGGTAATGTTATAAACCCTGATGATATTATAGAAGAATTTGGTGCAGACACATTTCGTGTTTATGAAATGTTTATGGGGCCATTTGATCAAACCGCCCCTTGGTCTATGGAAAGTATTCGTGGATGTAATAAATTTTTAGATAGAGTTTGGAATATGCAAGAATTTTTAGTAGATGGAAATTCTTATTCTCCTGAATTTGAAAAGATGATGCATAAAGCTATTAAAAAAGTTTCTTCTGACATTGAAGAAATGAAATTTAATACTTCAGTTTCTACTTTTATGACTATGACAAATGAATTTTATAAGCAAAAAAGAATAAATAAAGCAGAATATAGCACTTTTCTACAATTATTAAATCCTTTTGCTCCACATATGACGGAAGAATTATTTGAAATAATTGGTTCTAAAAACACAATAGCTAATACTCCTTGGCCAACTTATGATGAATCTAAAACTATTGATGATGAAATTGTTGTTCCTATCCAGGTAAATGGTAAAGTAAAAGCAACCATTTCTATAACTTTAGATTCTGACGAAGATTTAGTAGCACAAAAGGTTCATGAAAATCAATCAATTAAAAATGCTGTTGCTGATAGAACTATAATAAAAGAAATTTATGTAAAAAATAAAATTTACAATATTGTAGTAAAATAAATTACACTCTTTAGTTATGATTTTTTATAAAAAGAATAATATTAAAAATTAGAATTTTTAATATTATTCTTTTTTTGTAATATTTTAGTAATTAATTTGTAATAATATTGTAATACTATTTTGTAGTTTTATGTTGTATAATTAAATAGTAAATTACTAAGGAGAAATATATTATTGATGAACATTGAAGCAGAATTAAAAAAAGATGGAATAGAAATTGTTGGTAGATTAGATACTCTTAGTGTTAACTCTATTGCTAAAAGTGTTGCTGAAAAAATTTGTAAAGCTTTTCCTAGAGCTCACTTTATTTATGAAGAATTATTTATTGAGTTTTCTAGAATACCAATGTACATAGCAAAAATGCCAGAAGGTTTTGCAGAAGCTAATTATTTTTATAAAAATTCGTCTATTTATTTTAAATATGGTCTTTCTTTACAAGATTTAGAAAAATTTGCTATTCATGAAATTATTCATTTTATTCAAGAAGTAAAAGATAGTAAAGGAATTTTATACCGTTTGGGTTTATGTGAATATGGTGAATTTAAAACTTATGGAATGGCTCTAAATGAAGGTGCTGTGCAATTAGCTACTGCTAAAATTTTAGATACTAAGCAAGATTTAGTAAAATATTATGATATTTCTTTACCTACTAATAGCCCAAATTGTTATCCTATTCTTTGTAATTTAGTTAATCAAATGGCATATTTAATTGGTAAAGATGTTTTATTTGATAGTACTCTTTTTAGTACAGATGAATTTAAGTTAAAATGTATTAATTCATTTGGTAAGAAAAACTTTTTTAAAATACAGGCAAATTTAGATACATTGTTAAATACAGAAGAAAAAATTATTTTACTTAATAATGAATTAATAAATGAAAATTGTGAAGATATTAAAACTCAAAAAAATGCACGTAAGGTTTTAGAATATAAAAATAATGTAAAAGATGTATTTATTAAAACTCAAAATTTAATATTTACTTCTTATTTTGATAATGAATTTAATAAAATAAAAACAACACAAGAAATTGAGTTTTACCGTACAAAATTATATAATTATAAAAATTATTTGGGTATTACTGAAAATTATAATGTTTTTAATGATTATTATATTGATAAAATGATGGCTTTAGAAGCATTATTTGAGTCTATTACAAATAATGTTGCTTTAGTGGTTGTTAAAGAAAATAAACTTACTAAATTTTTTAAAACTTTGCAAACTTTATTTAATATTAAAAAACAAACTGAAAAAAATTAAAAGAGATTAAACTCTTTTAATTTTTTTAACTTTCTAAATAGCTAGCTATTTTATTGGCAACTTCTCTTCCATCTCTTGCAGCCCAAGCAACAGTAGAATTTTTTCCTAATATATCTCCGCCTGCAAATATTTTTTTATGTGATGTTTGATTATTTTCATTTACTAAAACATATTTATTTTTTGTTGTTTCCAAATGATATTTTTTTAATAGATTTTCATCTACTTTTCCTCCAATAGCCATAACAACATAATCCATATCTATTATATAATTGCTACCATCAATATTAACAGGTGATTTTCTATTTTCTCCTTGTTTTTCTACTAATTGTGTTTTTACACATTCTATTTTTTCTACTTTATTTTTTCCTAATATTCTTACTATATTGTTTAAATATAAAAATTTTATTTCTTCTTTTTTTGCTTCTAAAATTTCTTTTTCTTCAGCTGGCATTTCTTGTTCAGATCTTCTATATATTATAATAACTTCTTTAGCTCCTAATTTTTTTATTGTTCTAGCACAATCTATTGCTACGTTTCCTCCCCCAATGATAGCAACTTTTTTATTGTTATAGTCAGGATGATTTTGATTTTCTAATAAAGAGTTTCCACCATATACTCCTTCTAATTCTTCTCCTTCAATAACCATTTTTCTAGGAATGTTTGCTCCTATACTTAAAAATATGGCATCATATTCATTTTCTAATTCCTCTAAGTTTAAATTTTTTCCTAATTCTTTTTCATAATGTACTTTTATTCCTAGAGATAAAATTTGTTCTATAGTTTTTTCAACAATAAATTTTTGTAACCTAAACTCTGGTATTCCTCTTTTTAATATTCCTCCTAAATCTTTTTGTTTTTCATATATTGTTACTTTAAATCCTTTTTTTCTTAGAAAAGCTGCTGCTGTAAGTCCCGCTGGTCCTCCCCCTACTATAGCTACTTTTTTATTAGTCTCTTTAGGTATGCCCCAACTGTTTAATAAACTGTTTTCTTGTTTTAAAGCCCAATCACCAACAAAAGCTTCTAAATCTCCTATAGAAACTGGTTCTGATTTAATGCCTCTTATACATCTTCCTTGGCATTGTTTTTGATGTGGACAAACTCTACCACATATTGATGATAATACTGTAGTTTCTGTTAATATTTTATATGCTTCTTCTATATTTTGTTCTTTTACTTTTTGTATAAATGCTGGTATATTATTTCCTAGTGGGCACCCTATTGTGCATTGTGGATTTTTACAATTTAAACAATATTCTACTTTTTGTTTTATTTCTTCGCTCATATTTTTTTCTTATTTTACTCCTAATTAATAATTTATTTCATTATATTTTTCTACAACTTGTTTTAAGTCTTTCCAAAATTCAACTTTTTTGTTTTCATCTCTAAGTAAAGCTGCTGGATGCCAAGTTGGCATATATTTTATTCCTTTTTGTTCAATCCAATTTCCTCTACTTAATGTTATGCTATATTCTTTTCCTAATATATTTTTTAGTGCTGTACTCCCTAATAATACAATTATTTTAGGTTTTATAAGTATTACTTGATTACGTAGATAATTTAAACAAGCTTCTGCTTCATTATCTTCTGGTACTCTGTTTAAAGGAGGTCTACATTTTACAATATTAGTTATATATATTTCTTGTCTTTTTATTCCTAATCCTTGAAATGCTTTATCCATAAGTTGACCTGCTTTACCTACAAAAGGTAGTCCTTGAATATCTTCATCAGCGCCAGGACCTTCTCCTATAAACATTAAATTTGCTTTTTTATTGCCTTCACCAAATACAATATTTTTTCTTTCTATACATAATTTACATTTTTTGCAATTTTTAATACTATTTTCTAATTCTTCCCAATTATTGTACATTTTTATTTTTCCTTTTTATTTAATATATATTATTTTTTCATAAAATACAAGCTTTTTGCTTTTTAACATATTAACTTTTATTCAACACACTTTTCTAATAATTGTATTTTTGTATCTAGAGATGTATCAATCTTAGCCATTGTTCCAATAGGTATAACTGTTTTTTTGTCAATGTGTCCAAAATTATTGGTTTTAATAATTGGAAATTTGTATTCTCCCTCCAATGTATCTAATAAAATTTGCTCTATACTAGTAGCTCCATCATAATTTCCAAGCCAAATTCCTTTAATTTTGTCAAACACTCCATTTTGTTTCATATGGTATAAATAGCTACTTACTAAAGCTGGTGGTGTTTCTACAAATAGTTCTTCTAAAAATAATATTTTATCTGTAAAATCTATATTATATTTTCCTGATACCATTTGATTTACTAAGCTTAAATTTCCGCCTACTAAAATTCCTTTAGCATTTCCCTGTTTAATGGTTATATGCTCATCTTCTACTTTTCCTAAACTTAATCCACCTTCTACAAATCTTTTCATTACTTCTTCATACCCATATTGAGTTTGCCACGAAGTTAATGCTTTAAATGTTGGCCCGTGAAAAGTTACTAGTCCAGTTTTAGCATAAATAACATTTAATATTGATGTAGAATCACTAAATCCACATATTATTTTTGGATTATATTTTATTTTATCATAATCTAAATAATCAAATGTAATATTTGAATTAAATCCTCCAGAAATACAAAAAATTGCTTTTATTTCTTCATTTTGGAACATATAGTTTATATCTTCTGCTTTTTGCTTTGCAGTTGCTGAATAGCCTAGTTTATTTGATAATGCGTTTGGTGCAAATTTAATATTAAATCCATTTTTTTTCATAAGATTTATTGAATTATTTATTATTTCTAAGTCCTCTTTTTGTATAGGATCTGATGGAGCAATTAAACCTATTGTATCTCCTTTTTTTAACTTTTTTGGTATCATACTCTGCCTCCTTATTTTAATATTGATATTAAAGCTGCATTTCTTCCAGAATTTTCTTTATCTATACGGTATGAATGAAATAAATTTGAATGGCACATTGTACAAATTCCGCTATCTATAATATTTTCTAATTTTAATCCCGCATTTTTAAGCAATTCTATATTTATTTTTACTGTATCAATATAATACTTTTGTTTTTCTTTTTTTATATTTCCTTTTTGTATAATCTTATCTATATTTTTTAGTTTATTATACTTTTTATAAAATAACTTTTCTACATCTTCATCAACTTCAAAGCAACATTTTCTAATACTTGGGCATATACAACATATAATATCTTTTACATTACTTCCATAAACATTTTTCATTTTTTCTATTGCTTTTAATATAATACCATTTAAAGTACCCTTCCATCCTGAATGAATGCTTCCAACAACATTTTTTACTGGGTCATATAAAAGTAAAGAGATACAATCTGCAGAAGTAGTAAGTAATGTTATTTCTTTTTTATTTGTTAATAATCCATCAACTTCATTAAAATATTTAATTTCATCAACTATTTGTACATTGTCAGTGTGTGTTTGATGTGGCTTTACAATTTTATTATTATCTAAATTTAAACAGTTACATATTTTTTTATAACTTAGTTTTAATGTTTTTTCATCTTTATATGCTGGTGGAAAATTTAATTTGTTACCGCTTCTTAAAGTATAGCAATGAGTTATTTGAGAATATTGTAATAATCTTTTAAATTGAATATATTCTATACCATTTTTGTTTTGATAAACTATATTGTCATTAAAAATATTTTTCATTTTATATTCCTCTCATATTTTAAGTATTATTTGAAATTCTATTTAGTACATATTCTTTATTTGCATTTGTTATATAATTATAATCATTTTTTGTAATTTGATTAAATTGGCAAATTGACTTATAACTACAATATTCACAAGGAATTTTTTTGTCTTTTATACGATAATAAGGTTTAATATTAATTTTTCCTTCTAAAATTTCTTCAGAAATTTCTTTTATGATTTTTTCCATATATTTTTGTAAATTTTCAAACTGTTTAGAGTTTATAATGTTTGATCTATCAGTTATTTTTTCGTCTTTTCCTATATATGCAGGAATAATATTAGAACTTCCATTGTCTAACTCTGTATCCATTTTTCTTACAATATTACTATCGGCTAATATGAGCCCTTGCATTTTAAATTGTTTTCTAATTTCTTGCTTTATTTCTTCATCTGTCATATTTTGATCTGCATTTAATATAGGATCTATTACATTAAAATATAAAACTCCTGCTGGCATTGCTTCTTCAGTTTTACATGTTACATCTAAATATGTTAAAAGTTGAAGCTGTAATCCTGCTAAAACCTCGTTTAAATCAATATTTTTTATAGAAGACTTATAATCTATAATACGTATATACTTATTGTCTGTTGTTTTTGCTATATCCACTCTATCAATTTTTCCGGTTATTTCAATTTTTCTTCCATCTTTTAGTTCTAACATTATTGGTGGGTATTTTCCGCCTTTTTTAAATTCTATTTCATGTCCTAAAACCTCAAATTCACTATATTTAAGGCTGTCTACAATGTATTTCATTGATTTTATAATAACTTTTTGTAATCTTAAAGCTAACACTTTATATTTTGGTATTGTATTAAATATATCATATTTTTTTAAATTTAATTTTTCTTCTATTATATGTTTGGTTATTTCTTCTATTTGTTCATCTTCAATTTTTTTTACAGATAAATTAATTTCTTCTAATTTTTCAAAAAAGCTATCTATTACATCATGCATTAAATTTCCTGTATCAGCAAATTCTACATTAAAGGTATCTTTTTCTTTTAATTTTAGACCATATTTTAAATAATAAGAAAAAGCACAGGATTTATATTGTTCTAATTTAGATATACTAGTTTTTAATGTGTTTCCATATAATTTTTCTAATTGTTTTTTATCTAATTTTTCTGGTTCATTTTTATATTGTATGGCTTTTAATGCATTTTCTAATTGTTCTTTATAGTTATTTTCATAATAGTTATAGACTTCAAACCAGATTTTATCTATTTTTTCTCCTTGAATAAAATTTCTTAAATTTGTTAATAATTCGTCAAATGTAGTAGTAGAAAGTAATATGTTACTTTCTTTTTTTATAATATCACTTTGCTCCTGTAAAGCTGGAAATATTTTTTTAATTTTATTTATTAATGTTGAAGCCCTTAAAGATTTACCATCAATATCTGCTGAAGCATACGATAAATATAATTTTTTTTCTGCAGTTGAAAAAGCTTTATATATATTAAAATTATCATCATATATTTGTTCTATTGTTCCTTTTGCAAGTTCTATTCCTTGATTTTTTAATATATTTCTATCTTTATCATCTAAAAATCCTTCATTTTTTTGAATACTCGGAAAATAGCCATCATTTAGTCCTATTACAAATACAATATCTACTTTTTGAGACCTTGATCTGTCAACATCTCCAATTATTACTTGATCAGCTGTTGCAGGTATTACTCCTAAATCACTTTGGCTAAATCCCATTTTTAATATTTTTGCATATTTATCAAAGGTAATTTTTTTATCTCCTAAAATTAATACTATTTCATCAAATAATCTAGTTAAAATTTGTATACTTGATTCATATTCTTTTGCTAGTTCTATTTGTCCATTTTCTTTTAAATCTTGCACATTTTTTTCTACTCTTATATATATTTGATTATCAATTATAAACTTATAAATTTGAGTAGTAATCTCTTTTACAGTTTTTAAGTTTTGCAAACTCTTCTTAAACTTTAAAAGTGGTTGTATTACTTTATTTTTAGCATATAAAATACAGTTTTGCTGTTCTTCTGTTTCATTATAAAATTTCCATTCTTTAGCATACCATTTACTTCCTTTAATTCCCCATTTTATGCAATAATTTTCTAATAGTGCTATTTCCTCTACATCTAGGTCTATTAATCCCGATTTTATGTAAGTAAACATTGCTTCATAAGACCAATTTTTGGCAAATATTTCTAATAAAGATAAAATAAATCTTATTAGTATATTACTTCCTAAGTCTTTTTTTTCATCTATAAAAACTGGTATTTGATATTTTGTAAAAATAGCTTTACACAAACTTGAATATTGTTCTATATTTTTTGTAATTACAGATATTTGTTCATATCTATAACCCATTTTAACAAGTTTTGTTATTTCTATAGCAACTTTTTCTATCTCTGTATATGGATTATTGGCAAGAAATAAATATAAATCTTTTACCTGTTTGGAATATTTTTTATAAAAAGATGTTTTTATATTTTCTGCTAAAAATTTTAATTCTTCTGTTTTAAATCTTTTAGGTTCATTTAGGCATATTGGATTTTCTATTTCTATCTTTTCTTGCTTAGCAATATCCAAAACTCTTTTTACAGTTTGTTTGTTTGTATAAAAAATATCTACATCTGGGTTTGTATTTTGTATTAAATTGTCAGTACATATAGTTATTACAAGTTTATGTGATATTTTCATTAATTGCCTTAAAATTTCATATTCTTGTAAAGTAAATCCTGCAAATTCATCTATATATATATCACAATTTTTAAATTCTTGTGAACTTTTTAATTTTTGCGCTAAAAGAGTTAATCCATCATTTTCATCTATGTATTGATTTTTTATGCAATTTGTATATATGTCATACAAATTTACAATATCATTAAGTTTTCTTTGTAAATATTTATCTTCAGTTTTATTGGTAACATCTTTTAATTTTTCAACCTGAACCCTATGTTTTTTTAGTTCAGTTAGTTGCCTTGATATCATTTCTACATTTTCATCTGATTTTCCCAAAAATGAAAATTTTTCGTTTTCTGTTAATAAAATATGATCAATAAGCATTGCTTTCCCTGAGTTAGATAAGCTTGTCCTTGTTATTCCTCCAACTTCGTTTAGTATTCTATATGCCATTCGTTCAAACGTAATTACTTCAGCTGTAATCATAGCCTGAGAAGGAGAAATTTCTAATAGTTTTTGTTCTGCTGTAAAAGAAAATTGTTCTGGTGTTATTAATTTTATATTATGTTTAGTATCTTTTTTTATTTTTTCATTTATTTCATTAAATATATATGTACTTTTACCTGTTCCAGCTGTTCCATATACAAATTGTATGCTCAAAATTTTTTCTCCTTTCTAATAAATATTAAGCTTCACGTTTCCAGTAAAATAAATACTGTTGTGCTAATCCCGCCAAGTTTCCATATTTCTGTACTGCTAAGTTTTCAATTTGCTGTCTTTTTAATTTTGTTTCATCTGGTAAGTTAAAATATAATTCATTCATAACTCTTCTTACCCAAACATCTACAGGAAACACGTTTAAGTATTTTAATGTAGAAAATAATAAAATGCAATCTGCTACTTTTGGCCCTACACCTGGCATTTTAAGTAGTGTTTCTTTTATCTTTTTGCTTTCTTTTTCTTCCTTTAATTTATTTAAATCTATTTGATTTGTAAATACAAGCTTAGTAGTTTCATATACTCTTTGATCTCTAAATCCTAATCCTAAACTTCTTAAGTCTTTTACCGTAGCTTTTGATAGTTCTTTTGGAGTAGGAAAAGTATAATATTCTTTACCTTTCCATTCTATTTTTTTTCCATATGTTTTTGATAACTTTTCTATAATTCCTTTAATTCTTGGAATATTATTGTTTGCAGATATTATAAATGAAATTATAGTTTCCCATAAATCTTGGTTTAATAGTCTAATTCCTTGTCCATATTCTATACTAATTTTCATATTATTGTCTATTTTTGAGAGTTCTTCTTTTATTTTTTTATAATTTCTTTTTAAATCAAAATATTCTTCTATTTCTTCTTTTATATTGTCTTTACATATACCTTCAAATATAACTTTGTTGTTTTCTTTTTTTACATTTATAACATTGTTTTTAAAAATTCCTGTATAACTTCCATCTAGTTCTTTATTCCATCTAAAGCATTGTCCACACTCAAATATATCTTTTAGTTCAAATGAATCTATGTTATTAACTACATATTTTTGTTCTCTCATAATAACTCACCTTCAAAATTATTATACTATATTTTTTAGCTTTTATATATATTTTCTATTTAAATATTTCATAAATTATATAACCTATAGACTGAATTATAAATAAATTTAATATGTTAGAAGTTAGTAAATTATTAGTTGCTTCTATTACACCGTCCTCTTGATTTTCATTTTTTTTATGATGTTTTTGTGCTTCTAAAAATGTAATAAGTTCTGGTATACTTGTTACAAATCCTAATAATATTCCTATTATTACTTGAGATATATTAAATTTTATACATAACTCATTTAAAGTATCGCTTAGCAAATCTCCCACAAAATATAAGGATATTGCTATTATAATTAAATAAATAGTATATTTTATTATTATTGTTTTTTTCCCTTTAACCCATTTTGATTCTTCCTCTATTTGTTTTTCTTGTATAGTTTTTTTATTTAAATATAATTTATGATTTTGACGATTAATATAATAAAATAATAAAAATAGTAGTATAAATATTGGAACAATATTTATATTTTGTTCTATTTTTATTGATAAAATTAATATTGGAATTAGTATTGTTAGTAATACTAATACTAAATCTATTTTTATTGCTTTTTTATTTAATATTTTTTGATTTTTATTAATATATATAGATGCTAAATATTGTATAATGTTTATTATATTTGAACTAATAATATTATGCATACTAGCATGTAATAAACCTATTGCAGCAGAAAAAGACACTGTAAGAAATTCTGGAACAGATGTAGCTATTCCTGAAATATTTCCTACTGTTTTAGCTTTTAAATTTAAACTCTCTGCTAATTTTCTTAATACTGGTACTAAAATATATTTAGATATTATAACAATTAACATTAAATAAAAAATAAATTGTAAAAATTCCCAAAATAAACTCATAATATTTCCTTTTAAATAGATTTTTTAAATCCTTTTCCCCATGTTTCTCTTGCATTACTAATAATTATAAAAGCTTTTTTATCTATTTGAGTAGCTATTTGTTTAATTTTAGCTATTTCGTTTCTGCTTCCTACACATAATAGCATCATTCTTTTTTCATTAGTATACATCCCTTTAGCATAAATAGCTGTACTTCCTCTTTGCAATTTTGTTCCTACCTCTTTTGCTATTTCTCTATATCTATTTGATATAATAAACATCATTTTAGTGAAATTAACTCCTTCAAATATAATATCTATCATTTTTCCCATTAGATATATACTAATTGCAGAATATAAACCTATTTCAACTTCTTTAAAGAAAATAACATTAATAGATATTATAATTATATCAATAATAACCATTATATTACTAGTTCTTATATAAGGTTTATAAGATTTAGCAATATAAGTTATTAAATCTGTTCCTCCTGTTGATGCATTTGCTTTTAAAACAAGAGCTAGCCCTATTCCTATAAAAATACCTCCATAAATACAGGCTAAAAATCTGTCTTGAGTTAATGCTGGAATTCTTTCAAATAAGTCAATAAAAACTGATAACAATGTTGTTCCTATAACTGATTTAGTTATTAACTTTTTTCCAATTTTTAAAAATGCCCATATAAAAAATGGAATGTTTAGAAAAAATATTACTGTTCCAAGTGGTAAATTAAATAAATAGTATAAGATTGTTGCAATACCTGTAAATCCTCCTGAGGAAAGTTTATTAGGAAGTAAAAAAAGTGAAGTTCCTATTGCCATTATACAACATCCTGGAGCTAAATATAATATTTCTATTAAAAATTCTTTTATTAAATAAGTTTTTTTGTTTTTTATATAATCCATAAAAAATCACCTATTAATACTAATTATTAGCAATAATAGGTAATTTTATACTTTTATTTTTTTATTTTACTTTTTTGCTCTTCTAACAAATCTTCATATGTTTTGTCAACTTCTATTTCAAATTTTCCTTTTTTTATAGTTTCATCAGGCTTTATTATTACATCTACATCATATAAATCTTTTAATTTTAAAATGTTTTCTTTTTTATGTCCTATAATATTATTTATATTTTCGGGATTTGCTTTAATAGTTACCTGCATAACTTTTATATTAAATTTTTTAATTTTCTCCACAATTTCATCATACCATATTCCAGATTCTACTAATTGTCTAAATGCTGGATGGTATGGTCCTGCGACTACTTGGCTACCTTTTTGCTTAGGATCTGTTATTTCTTCTGTATTTTGAAGACCTATTCTTATTACTTCTATTTTAGATTTATTAAATAACTTCATTATATCTTTTGCTCGCTCTACAGCCTGTTGTACAGTTAGAGGAATATATTCTTTATTTTCATATTCTTTTAAAAGAGGCGTATTTTTTATTACAAGCACAGGATATATCCTTACTATTTTTGGTTTTAATTTTATTAAAGTTTTAGCTGTATTAATCTCATCCAATAATGTACTTTCAGGTAAACCTATCATCATTTGATGTCCAAGAGTAAAACCATATAGTTTAATAAGTTTTGAAGCCTTTTTTACATCTTTAAATGTGTGACCTCTTTGACATCTTTCTAAAATATAGTCATTGGTAGATTGTACTCCTAATTCTATAGTTTTTACATTGTACTTTTTTAACCTTTTTAAAATATCTTTGCTTATATAATCAGGTCTTGTTGATATTCTTATACTTTTTACTCTTCCTTGCTTTATAAATTCATTAGCTGCTTCTAATAATTCATTTTGAATATTTTCTTCTATTGCAGTGAAGCTTCCACCATAAAAAGCAACTTCAACATATTTAGAGTCATCTTTAAAATTTTTTAAATAATACTCTATTGTTTCTTTTACATCATTTCTATTTACTTGCTTAGTTTGTCCACTAATTTCTTTTTGGTTACAAAAAGTACATTGGTGGGGGCAACCCAAATGAGGTACAAAAATTGGTATAATATATTCTTTCTTCATTTTTTCTCCTTTTGTTACTACATAGTTTCACTTTTTTAAATTATAATTTTCTTCTATGTTTTTATTTTATTTTTTGTAATGCTTTCTCTGCTGCCTTCATTTCAGCCTGTTTTTTTGTTTTTCCTTCTCCTATAGCTAAAGGCTCTTCATTACAAAATACTTGAACTGTAAATGTTTTATCATGATCTGGTCCACTAGTTTTTATTACATCATATTTAATGTGTACTGTTCCATTTTCTTGTAATTTTTCTTGTAATACTGTTTTATGGTCTTTTTTACCAACATTTTTACTAGATTCTTCTACAGCTTCTTTTAAATTTTCTATAATAAACTTTTGGGCTTGTTCTAATCCACTGTCAAAGTAAATTGCTGCAATAACTGCTTCAACACTATCTGATAAAATAGTTGGTTTTAACTCTCCATGACTTGCAGCTTCACTTTTTCCTAAATATAAGAAATCACTAAAATGATGCTTTTGAGCAACTAAATAAAGACTATCTTCACAGACAACTTCTGCCCTCACTTTAGTCATTTCTCCTTCTTTTAAATATGGATAATTTGTATAAATATATTTACTAGATATAAATTCTAAAATACTATCACCCAAAAATTCTAATTTTTCATTACTTTCTATGTGATTTTCATATGCATATGAAGTATGTGTTAATGCTTTTTTTAATAAATTTTTGTTTTTAAATATATATCCTATACTTTTTTCTAAGCTTTCCATTTTTTCTCCTTTCTTAGTTTTTATTTATTATACATTAGATGTATATAATTTGCAAATTGATTTTTATTCTCTTACTAGCATTTTTACTTAATTCAACTTAATTATTTTAAAAAAAGTAGTATAATAAAATAAAAAAGGAAGATTTATTTCTTCCCTTTTAAGCAACATGCTCTTTTATATATTCTACAACATCGCCTACAGTAATTATTTTTTCTGCATCAGAATCTGGAATTTCTAAATCAAATTCTTCTTCCAATGCCATTATTAATTCAACGATATCTAATGAGTCAGCTCCTAAATCATCAATAAAAGATGATTCCATGGTAACTGCTGTATCTGCAACACCTAATTGTTCTACAATAGTTTCCTTTATTTTTTCAAAAACTTCTTCTGTATTCATTTTTTAAGTCACCTCCCTTAATTTTTTCTCTTGCTTTGTTTAATACAAGATATTACATATAATATAAATTGTCAATAATTTTTACAAAAATATTTTATTTTTTATTCATTTGTTATTTCTGTTTTATTTTTCTCTTCCATTTCTTTTGAAAATTGATTAATTAGTTTGTCAACAGCCTTATTTTTTACAAATTGTTCTGCCTGTTTTATTGTAAACTCAAATACTTTTGCATCACTGCTTCCATGTGCTTTTACAACTGGTTTTTTAACTCCTAAGAATAACGCTCCACCATATTCTTTATAATCTACACTTTTGGCAAACCTTTTAATTGCTGGTAAGCTTGGTATAGAAGCTAGCTTAGATAATAAATTCTTTTTTAAGCTTTCTGATAGAGTCCTCTTTACAAATTTTCCTAATCCTTCTACTGCTTTTAAAAAGTTATTTCCTGTAAATCCGTCTGTTACTACAATATCTACTTTCCCAGAAAAAGCATCTCTTCCTTCTATATTTCCAATAAAATTAACTCCTAATTCATTGCTTTTTTCTTTTAAAAGTTTGTATGATTCTTTTGTTAAATCATTACCTTTCGTTTCTTCTGTTCCAATATTTAGTAAGCCGACTTTTGGATTATCAACTCCTATTGTTGTTTCTAAGTAAATACTTGCCATTTGTGCAAATTGCAATAGATTAATTGGTTTGCAATTTGTGTTTGCACCACAGTCCATTAAAACTAATCTACTTTTATATGCTGGTAATATTCCTGCTAGTGCTGGTCTATCTACTCCTTTTATTCTTCCTACTAAAAGAGTTGCTCCTGTAAGTAAAGCTCCTGAATTTCCTGCAGAAATAAATACATCTCCTTTGCCTTCTTTTAGTAAGTTAAATCCTACTACCATTGAAGAATCTTTTTTATTCTTTATGGCTACAGTTGGTATATCTTCCATTTCTATAGTTTCTGTTGTATGATAAATTTTTAATTTTGGAGATATTTCAGTAATATCTTCTTTATTATATAGTTCTTTTACTTTCTTATTTATTATATCTTTATTTCCTACTAATAAAATTTCAGATTCAATTTGATTTATAGCCTTTACTGCTCCTTTTATAGTAGCTTCTGGTGCATTGTCTCCACCCATAGCATCTAGTATTATTATCATAATATATTCTTCTCCCTTTTGTAATTTATTAATATATATAATTTTCTTTTCTATTTTATAACTTATATTTATTAAAGTCAATTATAAATTATTATTATTTGAATAAACTAATGTTTTAAAAGCTTTTGATTTTTATAGCATAAAAAAGAACGTTTCTTCTTTTTAGAAGTAACGTTCAAATATATTTTTTAGAATTATGCTAATTCTACTGTAGCGCCAGCTTCTTCAAATTTAGCTTTTAATGCTTCTGCTTCTTCTTTAGCTACATTTTCTTTAACAGTTTTTGGAGCTCCATCAACTAAATCTTTAGCTTCTTTTAATCCTAAGCCTGTAGCATCTCTAACTACTTTAATTACTTGTATTTTGTTTGCTCCTGCTTCTTTTAATACTACATTAAATGCAGTTTTTTCTTCTGCTGCTCCTGCTGTTGCTCCACCAGCTACTGGTGCTGCTACTGCTGCTGCAGATACTCCATATTTTTCTTCAATTCCTTTTACTAATTCTGATAATTCTACTACTGTTAAAGTATCAATAGTTTCTAATAATTCATCAATTTTTGCCATTTTAAATGACCTCCTTCTTAATTTTTAAATTTTATTTTTATAATTTTATTTAAGCATTTGCTTTTTGTTCTCTAACTGCATCAAGCGCAACAGCCAATTTGGTAATATTTCCAAGTAAAGCTCCTGCCAATTTTGCAATAAGTTCTTGTCTTGATGGTAATTTTGCTAAAGTAATTATTTCTTCTGCTGACATTACTTTACCATCTATAATTCCACCTTTAATTTTATAAAATTCATTATTTTTAGAGAAATTGTAAATTACTTTAGATGGTTCTAAATAATCTTCAGTTCCAATTACAACTGCAGTTGGTCCTTCTAATAATTCATCTAATCCATTTTCTCCATTTAAGTTTAAAGCTCTTTTAATAATGTTGTTTTTTATAACTTTGTATTCTCCATTTACATTTCTTAAATCTGTTCTTAATTTAGTTACATCTGCAACATTAATACCTCTGTAGTCTGTTAAAAGAATAACTTTTGCTCCTTTTAATTTTTCAGATAGTTGTTTTACATCTTCTTCCTTTTGCTTTAAAACATTTTGACTTGCCATGTTTTCACCTCCTAAATTTATTTTTAATTGAGTACATAAATATTGTTAAAAAATCCAATCAATTTTGCCTATCTTACTAAGACAAAGATTGATTGGATAAAATCCGTTCTTTCTTTACCTCGGTAAGACTTAATTGTATGCTTACTTTCTTCGGCAATATTGTTTATTTAATTTTATTTTTGATCAATATACATACTTGGACCCATTGTAGTAGATATAGCTACACTTTTAATATATTGCCCTTTTGCTGCTGATGGTTTTGCTTTAATAATAGCTGCCATAACAGTTTCGTAATTTTCTAATAGCTTATCTCTTCCAAAAGATACCTTTCCAAAACCTAGGTGAATAATATTGTTTTTGTCAAGTCTATACTCAACTTTACCTGATTTAATTTCTTGAATTGCTTTTGTAACATCCATAGTTACTGTACCAGATTTAGGATTTGGCATTAATCCTTTTGGTCCTAATACTTTACCTAATCTTCCTACAACTCCCATCATATCTGGAGTTGCTACTATAACATCATAATCAAACCAATTTTCTTTTTCAATTTTAGGTACTAATTCCTCTGCTCCAACAAAGTCAGCCCCTGCTTTTGTAGCTTCTTCTGCTTTTGGTCCTTTAGCAAATACTAATACTTTTTGTGTTTTACCTGTACCATTAGGAAGTACTGTTGTACCTCTTACTTGTTGGTCAGCTTGTTTTGAGTCAACACCTAATTTAACGTGTAATTCTACTGTTTCATCAAATTTTGTTTTTGGCATTTTTTCTATTATACCTAAAGCTTCTTTAGCTTCATATAGTTTTTTTCTATCAATTAGCTTTTCCGCTTCTTGATATCTCTTTCCCTTTTTCATTTTATACCTCCTTTGGTTTTAATGAAAGTTTTAAAACTTTCTCCCAATTTTAATTTTAGTCTTCTACTACTACACCCATAGATCTTGCAGTTCCTGCTACCATGCTCATAGCTGCTTCTAATGAAGCTGCATTTAAGTCTGGCATTTTTTTCTTAGCAATTTCTTCTACTTGAGCTTTATTTAATTTAGAAACTTTTTCTCTATTTGGTTTTCCAGAACCTTTTTCTATTTTAGCAGCTTGTTTGATTAGAACTGCCATAGGTGGTTCTTTTGTAATAAATTCAAATGATTTATCTTTATAAACAGTTATAACAACTGGAATAACAGTTCCTGCCATTTGTGCTGTTCTGTCATTGAATTGTTTTACAAACTCCATAATGTTAACGCCACTTGCTCCTAACGCTGGACCTACTGGTGGAGCTGGTGAAGCTTTACCCCCTGGGATTTGTAGTTTAATTACATTACCAATTTCTTTTTCTGCCATTATTATAGCACCTCCTTTAAATTTGTTTAATATGTATATTAATCTAAAATAAATGATAAGCTTGGTTTTACTTTTAAAAAATTCAATGCACAAAAGTACTATTTTAACAGTAATACTAGCTTTTTATTTATTTTTAAATCACAAAATTATAATTTTTGTACTTGAGAGAATTCTAATTCAACAGGTGTTTCTCTTCCAAACATAGAAACTAAAACTTTTACTTTATGCTTTTCTTTGTTAATTTCTGTAACAGTTCCTGTAAAGTCTGTTAATGGACCATCTATTATTTTTACAGTGTCATTAATATTGTAGTCTACATTTACTTCTATTTGTTCAAATCCCATTTTTCTTATTTCTTCGTCTGTTAATGGAATAGGATCTGTCCCAGAACCAACAAAACTTGTAACACCTCTAGTATTTCTCACAATATACCATGTTTTTTCTGTTACAATCATTTTAATTAAAACATAACCAGGAAAAACTTTTTTTAAATTTGTTTTTCTTTTACCTTCTTTAATTTCAATTTGTTCTTCCATAGGAACTATGATATCAAAAAAGTAGTCTTCTAATTCCCTATTTTTTATAGTTTTTTCTAAGTCTGTTTTTACTTTGTTTTCATAACCAGAATATGTATGTACTACATACCATTTTGGTACCATTTCTTCTTGAGACATATTTTTAGCCTCCTTATTATTCATTTACTGTATTGTCTTCAGCTTCATTATTTACAATGTTGTTTATAGCATTTTCTGTTTGTTCACTAGTATTTGTATTTTCATTTTGTTCTTGATGAGAATTAACAAATTCCTTTAATTTGTTAATTCCTAGCTTATTTGCAAATTCAAATACTAAGTCTAATGCAAATACAATAATAGCCGTAATAAGTACTATTACAATAACTGCAACTGTGCTATTTGCAAGTTGCTTTGGTGTTGGCCAAATTACTCTTTTTAATTCTGCCTTGAAATCTTTGAAAAAATGTTTTTTTTCTTTTTTTTCATTTTTAGTTACTTCTTTTTTAGGCATCTTATTTCCCCCTTAAAAGGTTTATTTTGTTTCTTTATGAGTTGTACGTTTTTTACAGAATTTACAGTATTTAGTAACTTCTAGTCTTTCTGTATTATTTTTTTTGTTTTTTTCTGTTAAATAATTTCTTCTTTTACATTCTGTACATTCTAATGTAATTGGTTCTCTTGCTCCTTTTGTAGCCATTTAATACACCTCCAGCTTTATGCTTTTTGAATTTCATTTTTTTAAGCGTATGTTGCTCACATACGCTTAATTATCTTACCATTTTTTTGTAAAAATGTCAACTGTTTTGAATGATTTTATTCTATTTTTTAATTTTTCTTACAATTTTTTTATTATGTTTTTCCCAAATTCATTACATATTTTTTTTATTTCTTCATTTGGAGTCCATAGTACTTTTATTCCATCATTTATAATTTCAAGTCCTGCTTTTCTTAGTTCTTCTGTAATTAATTTTGTAGCTTCTCCACTCCATCCATAACTTCCAAAAGCTACTGCTTTTTTATCTTTTAATTTCATTCCTTTTATCATTTCTAAAATTCCTGCAATAGAATATAAATAACCATTGTTAACTGTAGGTGAACCTACTAAAATTGCTTTTGATTTAAATACTTGTGTTAATATCTCTGTTTTATCATCTTTTGAAGAGTTAATAATTTTTATTGTTACAGTTTTATCTATTTTTTGAATTCCTTCTACTATCAATTCTGCTATTTTCCTAGTGCTATTCCACATTGTATCGTATATAATGGTAATTTGATTTTCTTGATAATTCTCCGACCATTTTAAATATTTTTGTATAATTTGTTCTGGGCTTTTTCTCCAAATTAAGCCATGACTAGGACATATCATTTTAATTGGTAAATTCATTTCTAATATTTCTTTTATTTTCTTTTTTACTAGCATTCCAAATGGTGCTAAAATATTAGCATAATATGTTAATGCTTGTCCCCATAAATCTTCCTGTTCTACTTCATCTGCATATAAATGTTCTGATGCTAAATGTTGTCCAAATCCATCATTACTAAATAATATTTGTTCTTGATTCATATAAGTAAACATAGTATCAGGCCAGTGTAACATTGGCGCCTCTATAAAAGTTAGGGTATTTTTTCCTATGTTTAAAGTATCTCCTGTTTTTACAGGAATAAAATTCCAATCTTGATGGTATTGACCTTTTATAGATTGTATTCCATTTTGAGTACAATAAATTGGTGTGTTGGGTATCTCTTTCATTAATTCTACCAATGCTCCACTATGATCTACTTCTCCATGTTGAATAATAATAGCATCAATTTTATTTAAGTCTATTGTTTGTTTTAAGTTTTCTACAAATTCTTTATCATAAGGTAGCCATACTGTATCAATTAAAACATTTTTTTCATCTTGGATTAAATAAGAGTTATAAGACGATCCTTTGTTGGTAGTAAATTCATCTCCATGAAATTTTTTTAATTCCCAATCTGTTTTTCCTACCCACGTTACATATTTATTAATTTCTTTTTTCATTTTTATCCTTCCTGTTAAAATTTATTTATAAATTATTTTACCTATTTTTTTATAAAATATTAATTATTTATTTTTTTCTTTTTTGTACAGAATATCCAAATTTTCCTATTTGTTTTCCTAGAGTAAAATATTTTCCATTTGCATATGTAATTAAATTACATTTACTTATATCAAAAGCACCTTTTTCATCTATATATGCTTCTTCTGCATCAATTGACATAACTTCTGCTATAATCATGTGATGTGTTCCTAATGGTTTTATTTCTTTTACTGTACATTCTATGGAAACTGGACTTTCTTTTATAAGAGGGCACTTAATAAATTTTGCTTTTTCTTTTGTTAAACACATCTCTTTAAATTTATCTACTTTAGCTCCTGTTTTTACCCCACACCAGTCTGTTGCATATGCAAGTTTTTTATTGGTCAAGTTTATTGCAAATTCATTATTATTTTTAATTAAGTTATAAGAATATCTTTCTGGTCTAATAGATATATAACACATTGGCTTGTCTGTATTAATTATTCCTGTCCAGGCTACAGTTATAATATTGCTTTTTTCCATATCTCCACAAGTTACCATTACTACTGGCAATGGATATATAAATGTTCCTGGTTTCCATATTACTTTGCCCATACTTTTATCTCCTTTTTATAATTTTATACTCTATTTTAAAATTATAGTATAAAATAATAAAAAAGAAAATAAAAAAGTTAAAAATTTATACTTTTTATTATATCATTCATTTTTTTCTTTGTTTGTTCATATCCTTTTTGATAAAAATAGTCTATTTTACTAATATCTAATAAATCTACATTTATAGTTTCTATTTTTAATAAATAATCTGCTCCTTCTAATTCATAATTAGAAAGTTCTTGCCCCATTAATTCAATAGAAGTATGAATAACATCAATCATATTTTTTTCTTCTTTTTTTTGTTCTTCTTTAGGGAAAAGAATACAAATCACCTTATCTGCTCCATTTGCTTTTAGTTCTTTCCATGTTATATTTTCTCTAACTCCTCCGTCTATTAACAGATGTTCTTTATATTTGCAAGGAGAAAATATTCCAGGAAAGCTACAGCTAGCTCTTACAGCTTTGCAAATTGGAATTTCATTTATATATTTAATCTTATCAAAATAACTTCTAACGGCTTTTATACCTATATTTTTATCGTCATTTACTTTTGAAATAGAGCTAAAAAGATATACTGTTCCATCGTTTAAATCAACACTTGAAATTATTAGTTTTTTTGTTACGTCTTCTAATAATAGAACGTTTTTTTCTCTACAAGCTTGTTCTATAACATTTTCTATTACTTTTCCACTATTTAATCCATCTATTATAATTTTTCTTTTAAAAATTAAACCAGTAATTAATTTAACAATATTTCTCCATTCTACATATTTAATTTTTTTAGCATATTGTTTAAAGATTTTATAAATTTCGTCTGATTTATATCCACTTGCATATAAACATGCTACTATACTTCCTGAAGATGCTCCTGAAATATAATCAAATTTAAGATTTTCCTCTTCAAAAGCCTTCAGTGCTCCTATATGAGCAGCTCCTTTTACGCCACCACCGTGCTAAACATAATCCTATATTCATTTTTTCTCCTATTATTTAAATTTATTATTTATTCTATTATATTAATATTATAAAAAAGTAGTTACTTACAAATATAAAACTTTTAAAACAATATTGTTGCTTAGTAATTGACTTTTTACGTTTTTTTGCTATAATATATGCATATTAGGAGATTTTTATGTTAAGATTAGAAAATGTTGAAAATAAAAAACAAGCTTTTCAAATTTTTTTTATGTGGCTTTTTGATGATGACAGAATAATAGATAAATCTATTGTTTTATATGATGAAATAGATTTTGCTTTGTGTTCTAGTTATTGTGATCCAAATATTTATTATCCTGCTCAAATAAAAAGATTTTTTGATACACAAGCAATGAATAGATTAAGTAGAATTAGCCAGTTAGGATTGGCTATTAATAATCATCCAAATTTATATCATTCTAGATTAGAACATTCTAAAGGTGTTTATTATAGAAAAGTAGAAGAATTTTTCTATAACTTTCAAGATTCTTCTTGGAAAAAATATATTGAAGATAATAATTTAAAATTATATTTAATTGCTGAATTAATTAAAATTGCAGGTCATGATATTGGTCATCTTCCTCTTTCTCATGCTCTTGAAGAACAAATTATAGGAAAACGAAGTGCTCATGAAAAAATAGGAAAAAGAATTATGCTTGAGAACGAAGAAATTCAAGATGTTCTTTCTTCTATAAGTCCTTGTATGAATTCTATTTTAGAACAATTATACGATAAAAATATTCTTAATTTTAAACAACACGATGAAAGTAATTATGATATTGATAGATTAGACTATCTTTCTCGAGATACATTATATCAAGGTTTTAATATAACTTTTCCTAGTCAAGTATATAAGACTGTTTGTGTAAAATGTGATGAACATAATAAACCTTTGCTTACAGAAGATGGTATTATTGCTGAAACATCTTTTGGAAATTGTTTTATAGACGTATATGATTATTCTTCTTTACAAGAAATATTAAAAGCTCTTGAAGTTCGTGAAAGTAAATATGCAGAAATGTATATAGAACCTAGACTTCAATTATATGAAGCTTCAATAAAAAATTTTTTTGAAGCTTTTTTGAAATTAGATAGTGCAGTTGGTTTTGATTTAAAATCGTTTTTGTCAAGCTTGCGAACTTCTAATATAGAAGATTTAGATTTAGATGAATTTATTAGTTGGGATGAAATAAGATTTTATTCTAGTTTATTAGATATTGCAGAAAATTCTAAAGATGTAAACCTTAGAGATTTAGCAACATTAATTATTCCTAATATGTCTAGCTTTTTGACTCTTATTTACTCTTTTATGAATATGTATAATAAATCTCAATCTTATTCTGCAAAAGATAAAGAATTTTTGTTAAAAATTAAAAATCTTATAAAAAGCAACGATAGTTTTGCTACTAATTTAAAAGATTCAAATTTTGCTAGTAGTAATATTATTCATATTCCTAATAGTATTGATTCATTTGATTCTAATATAAAGAATTTAATAAGTTCTTTTTCATATCGCTTAGTACCTTATAAACCAAGTGAACCAATTTATGTTAGAGATAAAAAAGGAAAAATATACGAACTTTCTTCTCATCCTGAAGTTACAAATGAATTTGGTAGTATTTTATTTCAAACAAATTTTATTAGTATTCCATATTTAAGGTTTAATGGTATAGATGATAATACTATTAACTCATTAAAAAATTTATATGGTTTTAGAGTTATTTCATCTACAGTTGATAAAAATGTAGAAGAAAATTTGCAACCATTACAAGTTGGGCATAAAATAGAAGATAAATTTTTAGAATTATAAGAAAAAAGCATAAACTAAAATTACTTATAGTAAATCTAGTTTATGCTTTTTTATATAAAAAAACCTGGCGACGACCTATTTTCTCAGCAGGGTAACCTACAAATATCTTCGGCACTTTGGAGCTTGACTTCTGTGTTCGGTATGGGAACAGGTATTTCCTCCATGTTATTGTCACCAGAAATGTTTAG
>CALXQH010000028.1 GCA_944390525.1 uncultured Clostridia bacterium
ATTTAATAGGAAAGAAATAGAAGACAAAATACATAATTTAGAGGAAGAACAAAGAGGATTAATAAAATTGTATTCTCTTAATAAAATTGATGAAAACCAGTTTGAAGAATATAATAATGAATACAAAGATAAAATCCTAAAGTATAAGGGAAAACTAATTCAAAATAATAATGACAATATTTTACTAAAAATTAAAAAGAACCAAGAGAAAATAAGGCAATTTTTTGATTTTGACGAATTTGAATTAACTGCAGAGTTTTTACATAAAAAGATAAATAAAATAATAGTAAAAGAAATTGAGAAAAATTATGTTAGTCTAAAAATAAATTTCCACCTTGACCTGGAAATGTCTGAGGTGGATAAAAAAAGTATCTGTTTAGGGCTTATTATATGTATACTTGGAGCTTTAGCTTTTAATTTTACACCAAAACGTGAGCCTTGTTTTACCATTTGAGGTTCTTCTAAAATTAATTCATCAATAGAAGGTGTAACAATTCCATAGCCTTTTGCTTTTACTTCATCTAAAGCACAAGCAATTTTATCATACATTTTTTTAGTTTGAGCAAACTCTGTCATTGTACTAAATAGTGAACCTTCATTATCAATTTCTACGCCAGATATTTCAGTTAATACTTTATAAAATAGTTCGTCAATTAAATTAATAGAAACATTAACACTACCTTCACCAAGATTAATTTCAGATAAAGTAGTTTTAGTAATAATTTTTGTATTTTGGAGTTGAATAATTCTACTATTTACTTCTTTTAATATATGAATATTATCAAAAGCATTTTGAATTTCACTATATAATTCTACTTTTAACCAATGATCATTTGGAAGACCATCTATCCATCTAGGAAAATCAATATTAATAGTTTCTACTGGAAATTCATATAAAATTTTGCTAAATATATCATTAATATCTTCTATATCTAAATGAGCACAATCTGTTGGTAGAACAGAAACACCATATTTATCCTCTAATTTTTTTGCTAAAGCCTTTGTATAATCTGAAAATGGGTCATCACTATTTAAGACAATAACAAAAGGTTTATTTAATTCTTTAAGTTCTTTTACTACTCTTTCTTCAGCGCTAATATAATCTTCTCTAGGAATATCTGTAATACTACCATCAGAAGTAACTAAAACACCTATAGTAGAATGCTCAGCAATTACTTTCCTTGTACCAATCTCAGCGGCTTCTTCAAAAGGAATTTCTTTTTCATACCAAGGAGTTTTAACCATACGAGGCATATCATCTTCTAAATAGCCAATAGCATTATTAACTAAATAACCAACACAGTCAACAAGTCTTGTTTTAAACTTTAAATTGTCTCCTATAGTAATTTCAACAGCCTCATTTGGAATAAACTTTGGCTCAGTTGTCATAATAGTTCTTCCACCAGCACTTTGAGGAAGCTCATCACGAGCTCTTTCTTTTTTATACTCATTATCAATATTTGGAATAACAAGCAAATCCATAAAATTTTTAATAAAAGTAGACTTACCGAGTACGTACAGGACCAACAACACCTACGTAAATGTCTCCATCTGTACGTTCTGCTATATTTTGATATAACTTTAAATTCTCATCCATTATTTATTTAAACCCCCTCTAAGAAATGTTTGTACTAAACTTTATTTAATGTATATTAGACAATCAAAAACTTATGACAAAAATTTAAAAATTTTTAGAAATAAAAAACTCCTTCTTTAATAAAGAAAGAGTAAGTCTACTTAAATATAAAATATAAAATTAACAAATGAATAGGATAAAAAACATAAAGAAGATATTTTATTTTCTTTCCTTGTTTTCCATTATATAAATTAATAAATACAATAGGAAAGATTGTACCTAAGCATAAAAAAATATATAAATATAAATAGTTATGTTCAATACTAAAAATATTTAAGCCATATTTAATAATACAAGCAGTAATAAAAAAAATAGTCATACCAATTTTATCATTTTTAAAAAAATAAAATAAAAATATAATAATAACTCCAAAAAAACCATAATCAAAATGAAATACTTCAGCTATTATTCCTAAAAGTAATACAAAAAGAATACAAAAACATTTATTAATAATATTATTAAATTTTAAATTTTTAATAAATTTAAAATTTGCTTTACAAAAAATATCGTATATAAAAATTGAAGTTAAACCTAAAAATAAAGTTCCAAAAATATTAAAGACAAATCCTTTTGTATAAAATGAACGAAAGAGCATAAAAGGTATTTGTGAAATTATAGCAAATAAAAATAGTCTTAAAAAATATTTTTTTAGATTTTTAGTATGAATATAACCTTCTGAAATTTGAAAAGCAAAAATAGGAAAAGCTAACCTGCCTATTACATTATAAAAAGTAGTATATTTAATACTTATAATACTTAGATGATCTATAAACATAGTAATCATAGCTATACACTTTAATACAAAACTTGTCATGAAACCAAATCCTTTACTATAAAATCTATTGTATTATATCACAAAAAAAATTTTTTACAAATTAAAATATGTTATCAAAATTATTTACTTTTTAGTTTATATATAGTAGAATAAAAAAGATAAAAGGAGGAAAATATGGCTACATTTGAAGATTTTATGAAATTAGATATAAGAGTAGGAACAATTATAAAAGCAGAAATATTTAAAGAAGCTAAAAAACCAGCATACAAATTAGAAATTGATTTTGGAGAAAAAATAGGAATAAAAAAATCCTCTGCACAAATAACTAATTTATACACTACAGACGAACTAATAGGTAAACAAATATTAGCAGTAGTAAACTTCCCTGTAAAACAAGTTGCTATACTTTTATCAGAAGTATTAGTATTAGGAACATATAGTAAAGATGGTGTAATTTTAATTACACCAGATAAAAAAGCTGAAAATGGAGATAAATTAGGATGAATTATTGACTTTTAAAATTAGATATATTAAAATTAAATCCAATAAAAACAAAGGAGAAATAAGAAATGAAAAAAGAAAAAAATACAATACATAATTCACAAAGTATAAAACAAAAAGGAATAACCTTAATAGCACTTGTAATAACCATAGTAGTATTACTAATATTAGCAGCAGTAAGTATAACAGCATTAGTAGGAGAAAATGGACTAATAACAAGAGCAAGATTAGCAGCAGAAAAAACAAATCAGTCAGTGCAAAATGATATAGCAGCAA
>CALXQH010000029.1 GCA_944390525.1 uncultured Clostridia bacterium
GCTCCATAATGCATTTTCGTCGAACCACTTTAAAATATTGATATAAGTAAGTTTGAAGAAAATTAAAAGTGAATATCAATCACATCTATATAAGTCGATTTAATCGGCTTTATTTTTTGTTTTTTAAAAGTAAAAGTAAATAATAGCCTTGACATATTGAAAAGGTAACATTCTTGTGATACTATATGCATAGTTATTAAAAAATATCACTGTATTTAAATGTTTGTAAAAGCTAAATATTTAATTGGGGTTTAATTTATAAATACAATAATGAGCCAGTTTTAGAAATAGCATATTAAAATAGAATTGAAGCTACCAATGGAAAAATTAAGATTATGAAGAATATTCTTACTTCAACAGTCTTATCTCTGTTTCAGATGTTCAAATAAATCTAGGAGCAGTTGTAAAGACTGTAACATTATTTAATTTAGAAAAAATGTTTTAATAAAAAACGAGGAAAATATATGAATAAACAAAGTAATGAAAGATTTAATAATTTAATTAATTATATAGAAGATAATCTTTGTGAAGAAATTAATTATAAAAAACTATCTCAAATACTTGGTGTAAATGAATATACAATGCATAGAATTTTTTTATTTGTAACCAATTATACTTTAGCTGATTATATAAGAAAAAGAAGATTAAGTATGTCCGCACTAGATTTACTTGAGGGAAAAGAAAAAATAATAGATATTGCAATAAAATATAATTATAAATCTTCACAAGCTTTTTCAAGAGCTTTCAAATCTATGATGGGTTTTATTCCAAGTGAAATAAACAATAATAAAACAAATATAAAATTTTTTTCACAATATGAACTAATAAATGAAGACGTGACAGATGAATTTAATTATCATATAGAAAAAAATGTAGAGTTTAACTTATATGCTATTTTTATGAAAACAACAATCAAGGATTGCCATAATGAAGCTCCTATATTTTGGAAAAAAAATTATAAGCATATAAAAGGGAAAAAAGAATATGGTTTATTAGAATATGATAAAACTTGTATTATAGACGAAGCAATATATTATATAGCATCTACAGAAACGTTTAAAAATGCAATAAAATTAAATTTAAAACCTAGCAATTATTTAGTTTTCGAATGTGATTATATAAATTCTACTTCATTATATGAATTTTGCAAAAAAATATATAGGATAGTTATTCCTAATATTGAATGTGAATTAGAAGATTTACCAGATATTGAAGAATATTTATTGAATAACAAATTAAAATTATATATTCCAATAAAATAAATAAAACAAGTGATTTTTTTAATGTTAAAAAGGTCACTTGTTTTATTTTAAAAAAAGATATAATAAATATGTAAAATACTATCTTAATTTGAATTAACTAGGAGGTTATGAGATGAATGAATATTTAACTCGTGAAATCTGGAAAATGCGGAAAAAAATCAAAACTGAAATAGGAACACCAGTAGTATCTTTGACTCAGGTAGAAAATAAAACTTATCAATTGCTTTTTATGTCTTGTGGTTGCGAAAATGCTTGTACTTTTTGCAATTATGGTTTTGACTACAATCTTACGTTAGAAATGGTCAAACCAGAACTTTTAAAAATACGACTTGAAGATTTTGATATAGTTGAGTTGGAACTCGAGGCAAATGGTTCTTTTCTTTCTGAAAGGGAAATTCCCTATGATTTATTTATTGAAATATTACATTTTGTATCCAGTAGGAAAATTCCTGTAATTACAATGGAAACTCATTATAATACAATCACAGAAAAGAAACTTCAGCATATAAGAGAAATTCTTGGTGAAGAACAGGAAATACAGTTTGAGTTGGGATTTGAATCAGCTGATGAAGATATTAGAGCAATTTATAATAAAGATATAGATATGGAAAAGTACATTGAAATAACAAGATTATGTGAAAAATACAGAATTGGTCTCCAAATCAATGTACTTTTAGGTGCTCCATTCTTGACTCGCGAGGAACAAATTAAAGACTGCTTAAATTCTCTCGAATTTATTTATAGTAAGATGCCTAAAGGAACTACTGCAGTATTATTTCCAATAAATATTAAGAAGAATACAATGTTAAAGCATTGGCAAGATATTGGTGTTTATAACCAAATTTCATCTTGGGAATTTGTTGAACTTCTTCATAAAATTCCTAAAGAATATTTGGACAAGTTTACTATTGCATGGTGGGGAAATAGAGAAAATACTTTTACAAAAGATATTATACAATTTCCTAAAACATGTGATAAATGTAAAATGCGGTTGATGAAATTCTATGTTGATTTTTATTGTAACTGGGATCCTCACTATCGCAAAAAGATACTTGATGAAATTTGGGCAACAAGGTGTGAATGTGATAAAGAATAAAATTCCGCAACACAAAACAGATGGCTTTTGTCATCTGTTTTGTGTTTGTTAATTTTTATATTCTAGCCTTATTCGCTTTATTATAGATATTATTGTATAGTACTATTATATATAATAAAGTAAAGGACACTATTAATTGAGAGGAAATTGACATATTATCCAAAATGTGATATTATGGAAATTGTAATACGTTAATTGTATTATTTAGAGCAGTAAGTATTGCTCTAAGCAACTTGTTGAAATTCTATGAAAAGGAGAATGCTTTATGTCTAAAATGGCACGAACAAACTATTGGAATCCTAGTGTAAAGTACATTAGGAAAAATTTTGCTCAGAACTTTATGAAGCCTATTAGAGGTAGAAAAGTTATTACTCATGACTATCGTAGTTGTATAAGCTGGGGCGGGTGCGATTGCTCTACTGTAACAGGAACACTTTCTAGCTGTTCTAGCTGGGGCGAGTGCGATTGATCTATTGGAACAGGAACTAGAACACTTTTTAGCTGGGGCGAGTGCGATTGCGCTGTTTGAGCTCCTTGCATACCTTCTTGCTCAACTTATTATGCATGTTGTTTCTAGTACAGTTGGAGAAATATGTTTATTGACGATAGTACACATTAGTTTCAACACGCAGGGGCATTTCTTTTAGGGGTGCCCTTTGCTCTAAAAGGAGGATTAACAATGGCAAAAAGAACAAGTTTTAGTATGCAATGGCATATTACCGACAGATGTGACCAACGGTGTAAGCATTGCTATATTTACGAAGGCAAAGACAAAAAATGTGGGCTAGAACTTGATCTAGACACACTGAAAGCAATTTTGAAGAATTTTCTTAAGAGTTGTGACAAACTGGAAAGAGTTCCTTCCCTTGTAATCACAGGCGGAGACCCATTGCTTTATAAAAGAATTTGGGATTTTCTTGAAGTTTTAAAAGAAAAGAAAGTTTATTTTGGAATTTTAGGAAATCCATTTCATCTGAACTATGATGTCGTGAAAAAGTTGGAAGGCCTTGGCTGTATCAATTTTCAAATGTCATTGGATGGATTAAGAGAAACGCATGATTACATACGTAAGCCTGGTTCGTTTGATGCAACTTTAGATGCTTTAAAGTATTTTGAGGGAAGCAAAATTAGAACATCTATTATGACAACAATTTCCAAGACAAATATTGCAGAAATTCCTGAATTAGTAGATGTAGTGGTAGAACACAAAGTCAATAATTTTGGGTTTGCAAGATATTGCCCTAATCCTGATGATTTTGATTTGATGGTTTCTCCTGAAGAATACAGAGATTTTCTGGATAAAATGTGGGAAAAATATATGCAAAATCAAGAATGTAATACAATGTTTGCATTAAAGGATCATCTTTGGAAATTGTATCTGTATGAAAAGGGACTATTTAATCCTGATGAAATTGATAATCCAAACGACCTTATTCTTGACGGTTGTCATTGTGGAATTACCCACATAACAACTTTAGCAGACGGAACAGTATATGCTTGTCGGAGAAGTAAAACTCCTGTTGGTAAAGTTCCAGAACAGTCTTTCTATGATATTTTTACTGGAGAGGAAATGGAAAAATACCGTCAGTATGACAAGTTTGAAAATTGTTCTAAATGCGAAATCAAAAACTTCTGCAGAGGATGTCCTTCGGTTGCCAAATGCTTCACTGGTAATTTTTATGCAAAAGATCCTCAGTGCTGGAAAAAGTTTTGAAAGCACGGCAGGAGAGTGAAATTTTATTTTCACTCTCCTGTTACTTTTTATAAATTTGTGTGATATAGTACAGGTATCATTACATTATAAGATTATTAACTTTATATTGATTGTAGGGATGATAAATAATATTATAGTTTTTAAGGGATTATTAGCAGTTATAGCTATATTAGTATTGATTTATTCTAGAACAATTGCAAATATAGAAAGAGGAGATGAATATAATAAAGTTAAACAACAATCAAATGTATAAGATAAAAACTAAGTATAATAAACAAAATAATATATAAAAATTTAACAACAAAACTAAAAGAAGTAACTAATTATAAATTAGTCACTTCTTTTAGTTTGCAAACATCTACCCATTTAATAAAATCAGTTATATTTTCTAATTCTTCAATAGTAAGTTCTATTGCATTATTAGTTTCACCACACGCAGGAAAAACAGTTTTAAATCTTTTTAAAGATTCATCTAAATATATTTTCACACCTACATTAACTGCAAAAGGACAAACTCCACCAACAGGATGACCAATTTTTTCTTCTACTTCATCAAAAGCTAACATATGAGCTTTTTCTCCAAATTCTTTACGATATTTAACATTATCTATTTTTACATCACCAGCAGTGATAATTAATATATAACCATTTGACAATTTAAAAGACAAACTTTTAGCAATTCTTGATTCTTCACAACCAAGAGCTTGAGCAGCTAGTTCAACAGTTGCACTTGAAGTTGTAAAGTTAATTATTCTATTATCCATATTATATTTTCCTAAATATTTTTTTACTTTTTCTACTGACATAATTTTCTCCTTAATTTTAAAAGTTATTAGATATTATTTTTATCTGAAATTTAATATCTAAAATAATGAAATTTACTAGTAACATTTAAATTATAACATATAAAATAAAGTATTGCTATTTTTTTGAAAATAAAATATAATTAACCATAATTAAAGATAAAAATAAGGAGTAAATAAACATGCCAAGTATTGATATACATTTAGCTATTGGAAAAAGATATATAGAAAAGAATAACGTAAAAAATAAAGAAGAATTTTTAAAAGGAATTGTAGCACCAGATTTTGCTGAAGAAAAATTAATAAGTCATTATAGTACGAATAAAGCGTCAGATGACAATATGATAGAACGCGTAAAAGATAAAGTAGATATAATTGCTTTTTTAAATAAAAATAAAGTTGAAACTGATTATGAAAAAGGTGTATTTTTACATTTATACACTGATAAAATGTTTTTTGAAAAATTTTTTTCTACAAAATTTTTAAAAAATACTACTCTTAAAGAATTTTGTGAAAACTTATATTGTAGTTATCAAGAAACAAATGCATATTTAGAAAAAAAATATAATATACAATTTACACAAGAAGATAGAGAAAAAATAGCTGCAAATATAAAAAATTCAAGAATGAGAAATGATTTATCTCAAGAAATAATTGGAAAAAATATTATTAATATAAAAAAACTAGAAAAATTTATAGAAAAAATGGCTGATGTAAATATAAATGAATGTGTAAATGAATTAAAAGCAAATTAAATGGTAAAATAAAACTAAAGGAGGAAATTAAATTTGATACAAAGCAAACAATGGTTTAATCAAGAAATAAAAGAAACAGAAGAATACTTTAAATTAAATATAGAACAAGGGTTAACAAAAGAACAAATAGAAGAAAATAGAAATAAATATGGGATGAATGAACTTAAAGCAAAAAAGAAGAAATCTTTAATAATTAAATTTTTAGAGCAATTTAAAGATTTTATGATTATTATTTTAATAATAGCTGCAATTATTTCAGGAGTAGTAGGATATTATGAAGGAGAAGGTGTTACTGACTCAATTATTATTTTAATAGTAGTAATTGTAAATGCCATTATTGGCGTAGCACAAGAAAGCAAGGCAGAAAAATCACTAGAAGCACTTCAAAAATTAAGTTCTCATGTAGCTAAGGTATTACGTAATGGAAAAGTAGAAGTTTTACAATCAAGAGAATTAGTTCCAGGAGATATAGTATTACTAGATACTGGAGATTACGTACCAGCAGATTTAAGAATTATAGAAGCAGTTAATTTAAAAGCTCAAGAAGCTTCTCTAACAGGTGAGTCAGTTCCAGTAGATAAGAATGTTAATGCTATACAAAAAGAAAAAGTTGAATTAGGTGATAGAAGTAATATGTTATTTTCTTCTAGTCTAATTACATATGGTAGAGGAAAAGGTATTGTTGTAGAAACGGGAATGAATACAGAAGTTGGAAAAATCGCAGGAATGATAAATGAAACTCAAGATAATGCAACACCTCTTCAACAAAAACTAAATAAACTAGGAAAAACTTTAGGTGTTGCAGCTATAGTAATTTGTATAATAATCTTTTTAATTGGTTTATTATATGGAAAAGAACCTATTGAAATGTTTATGACAGCAGTTAGTTTAGATGTTGCTGCAATTCCAGAAGGATTAGCAGCAGTATCTACTATTGTTTTAGCTATTGGAGTACAAAGAATGGTAAAAAAACATGCTATAGTAAAAAAACTGCCAGCAGTAGAAACTTTAGGAAGTACAACAGTTATATGCTCAGACAAAACAGGAACATTAACACAAAATAAAATGACAGTAAAAAAAGTATTCTATAATAATCAATTAGTAAATTTGGAAGATATAGATACTTCTAAAACCTGTGAAGAATTAGAAAAGTTAGTATATATAAGTATGTTTTGCAATGATACAAAAGTATCAAAAGATAAATTAACAGGAGATCCTACAGAAACAGCATTAATAGACATGGGGTTCAAATTAGATTTTCAACCAGATATATTAGAAAAATACCAAAGAGTTAAAGAATTGCCTTTTGACTCAGACAGAAAACTTATGACTACAGTACATTTGTTTCCAAATAAATATGTTGTATATACTAAAGGAGGAATAGATGAGTTATTAGACAGATGTAACAGCTATATAATAGATGGAGAAATAAAAACAGATATACAAGAATATAAAAAAGAAATATCAAAGCAAAATGAACAAATGGCAAAAGAAGCTTTAAGAGTACTTGGTATGGCATACAAAGAACTAAATCATGAGCCAACAGAAGAAGAAATGAAAAATATAGAAAAAGATTTAACTTATGTTGGTATGGTAGGAATGATAGATCCACCTAGAGAAGAAGTAAAAGAAGCTGTAGAAAAATGTAAAAATGCTGGTATAAAAACTGTAATGATTACTGGAGACCATAAAATTACAGCAATAGCTATAGCAAAAGCTTTAGGTATACTAGAAAATGATGATGAAGCAGTTACAGGCAGTCAATTAGAAGAAATGTCTGATGAAGATTTAATAAAAAATGTTAGAAATTATAGTGTGTATGCAAGAGTTTCTCCAGAACATAAAGTGAGAATAGTAAAGGCTTGGCAAGCTAAAGGAGAAATAGTAGCTATGACAGGAGATGGCGTAAATGATGCTCCAGCATTAAAAACCGCAGAAATTGGATGTGCTATGGGAATTGTAGGCACTGATGTTTCAAAAGAAGCGGCAGATGTTATATTAACAGATGATAATTTTGCAACAATAGTATCTTCTGTAGAAGAAGGAAGACGTATTTATGATAACATTTTAAAAGCAATACAATTTTTATTATCAAGCAATGTTGGAGAAATTATAATATTATTTATAGCAATACTAATGACTCCATTATTGAGCAAATGGTTTAATATAGATGTTAATTTAATAACTCCATTATTGCCAATCCATATATTATGGATAAATTTAGTAACAGATTCTTTACCTGCTTTAGCATTAGCAGTAGACCCTGCAGAAAAAGATATTATGAACAGAAAACCCTTAAAACCTAAGCAAGGTGTATTTACAAAAGGTA
>CALXQH010000030.1 GCA_944390525.1 uncultured Clostridia bacterium
CTACTATCTCTATGGGATTTGATGAAATGGGGAAACATGGTTTTATAGTAGGAGATATTGAAAAAAATAAATTGAATATAGAATTTATTCCTATAGATATTAGAGAATTTAAAGAATTAGAATTTGATGTAACAAAAATAAATAGTCAAGAAGAATTAATTGAAAAATTAAATAATATTAATCTAGAAGAAAATAATTTATATAAAATAATTTTAATAGGAAAAAGAAACTTTGAAATTGAAAATCTATATAAATTCATTAACAAAAAAAATATTATAAAAATAAAAAATAAAACAAAATTAAATTATGATTTAGAAAATATGGCAAATGAAAATACATTAAAAGGAATATTTATAAAACAAATTTTAGAAGAGTTAAAACAAAACAATTATACACAAGAAGAGTTAGAAAGAATATTAGAAATAGGACTTTCTGCTTTAGAAAGCTAAAAACCTTCGGAATAAAGGAAAAAGAGCAATATTAAAACTGTATCAAAAAGACAAAAAGAAGTAGACATAAAGCAGATATAAGGATGTGAAAGTGATTGAAAATAAAAAAAATAAAAATAAATTCATATGGAAATTTAAAACAAAAAGAAATTAATTTAGAAGATACTATAAATATTATTTATGGAAAAAATGAAAGTGGAAAATCAACATTATTAAATTATTTAAAAAATATTTTTTATGGAATTTCTAAAAATAAAAACGGAAAAGAAATATCAGATTATGAAAAATATTTACCTTGGATTGGAGAAGAATTTTCTGGGAAAATAAGATACGAATTAGATAATAAAAATATTTTTGAAATATTTAGAGATTTTAAAAAGAAAAGTCCAAAAATATTTAATGAATATTTAGAAGATATTTCTGGCAAATTTAAAATTGATAAAAAAGATGGAAACCAATTTTTTTATGAACAAACAGGAATAGATGAAAAAACATTTTCTTCTACTATAATGACTGCTCAACAAGAAATTGTTTTAGACAATCAATCTCAAAATATTTTGATACAAAAGCTTGCAAACTATGCGGGCACAGGAGATGACGAAGTGTCTTATCAAAAAGCTATAGACAAGTTAAACAAAAAATTAATAGAAGAAGTTGGAACCAACAGAACACTAGATAGACCACTTAATGTAGTACAAAATAAAATGAAAAACATAGAACTTGACTTAAAAGCAAATTATGAAGCAAGAGAATATAAAGAAAATATAGAAGAAAAAAAACAAATATTAGAAAAAAAATTAGAAGAAGAAAATAAAAAAAATAATATTTTAAATAAATTAATTTTATTATGTAATAAATATGAAATTGAATTAAAAAAAAATAATTTAAAAAATAAATTAAAAAATGAAAATGAAAAAGAATTAAAAAATAAAATTGAAGAAAAAAACGATTTAAAAAATAAATTAAAAAATATTAAATTAAATAATTATATTATTATTTTATTTGTATTAATTATTTTAAATATATTTAATTTTATTTTAATAAAAAATAAATTAATAAATTATTTAATGTTATTATTAATTTCTATTGAAATAATTATTTATTTTATTAAAAATAAAAAAATAAAAAAAGAAAATCAAAAAATAGAAAAAAAATTAATAGTTTTAGATGGCCAAATTAATTTATTAAAAGAAAATATAGATAAAGAGAACGAAGAAATAAACAATAAAAAAAATAAAATATTATTTAATTTAGAAAAGGAAAATATAGAAAATAATAATTTAAAAATAGAAGAAAAAAATAAAATAGAAAAAGAATTAGAAAATTCAAATAAAAAAATAATGGAATATAAAATACAATTAAATAATATTAAATATGAAGAAAATAATATAAATGAAAAATTAGAAAAATTAATCAGTGATGAAGAAAAATATGAAGAATTAAAAGAACAATTAAATATTTTAGAAGAAAAAAATAAATGTATATTAGCTACAAAAGAGTTATTAGAAAAAGCATATGAAAAAATGAAAATTAATGTTACACCAAAATTTACACAGAATTTATCTAATATTGTCAAAAATATTTCAAATGGAAAATATACAAAAGTGATGCTTAATGAAGAAAAGGGGCTAATAGTAGAATTAGAAAATGGAGAATATATTTCTGCAAATCGTTTAAGTATTGGAACAATAGATCAATTATATTTATCATTAAGATTATCTATGATTGACGAAATATCAGAGGAAAAAATGCCTATTATTTTAGACGAAACTTTTGCATTCTTTGATGATGAAAGATTAAAAAATAGTTTATTATTTTTAATAAAACAATCTAAAAAACATCAAATTATTATATTTACTTGTAGTTATAGAGAAAAACAAATTTTAGATACACTTAATATAGAATACAATTTAATAGAATTATAGTTTTAAACTAAAAACAATTTTAACAGCTTGAAATTTAAGGATTAATAGAGTATAATAAAAAAGTTAAATTTATAAAAAGGAGATTATTATGTTTCAAAAATTAGATGAAGTTGAAAAACGCTATGAAGAACTTACAAAGAAAATTAGTGAGCCAGAAATAATAGCTGAGCAATCACAATGGCAAGCATTTATGAAAGAACATGCAGAAATTGAACCAGTAGTTTTAAAATATAAAGAATACAAAAAAGTGAATAAAGCTATAGAGGATGCAAAAGAAATGCTAAATGACCCTGAAATGAAAGAACTTGCTGAGATAGAATTATTAGAAAATAAAGAAAAACTACCTAAAATAGAAGAAGAAATTAAAATATTATTAATTCCAAAAGACCCTAATGATGAAAAAAATGTAATTTGTGAAATACGCGGAGGAGCAGGTGGAGAAGAAGCTGCTTTATTTGCGGGTACTTTATTTAGAATGTATTCTATGTATGCTGAAAAAAAACATTGGAAGTTGGAAGTATTAAATGAAAACGAAACAGGCTTAGGAGGGTTCAAAGAAATTTCATTCATGATTACAGGTAAAGGAGCCTATAGCAGACTTAAATTTGAAAGTGGAGTACATAGGGTTCAAAGAGTTCCAGATACAGAAGCCAGTGGAAGAATTCATACTTCAACTGCAACAGTAGTAGTGTTACCAGAAGTAGAAGATGTAGAAATAGAAATAAATCCAGCAGATATAAAAATGGAAGTATTTAGAGCTTCAGGCGCTGGAGGGCAGCATGTTAACAAAACTTCATCAGCTGTACGTTTAATTCATATCCCTACAGGAATGGTTGCAGAATGTCAAACAGAAAGATCTCAATTTCAAAATAGAGATTATGCTATGAAATTATTACGTTCAAGACTATATGAAGAAGAAAAAAGAAAACAAGATAGTGAAGTAGCAAGTGCTAGAAAAAGTCAAGTTGGAAGTGGAGATAGAAGTGAAAAAATAAGAACATATAATTATCCTCAAGGACGTATCACAGATCACAGAATAGGATTTTCTATATATCAAATGGAAAACTTTTTAAATGGAGACCTAGATGAAATGATAGATAGCTTAATTACCGCAGATACTGCAGAAAAATTAAAAGGTAGTGAAGAAAAATAAAAAATCAAACTAATGATGATGCAATTTTAAATAAACGAATAAATAAACTTCTATTAAAATAAAATTAGATAAGAATTTTATTTTAAAGGAGTTTTTATTTTGGAAGAAATTTTAAAAACAACTCTTGTAGGACTATTTTTTGGAACATTTGGTACTACAATAGGCGGAATAATAGGTGTAAAGTTTAAAAATCCATCTCGTAAATTTTTAAGTTTTATTTTGGCATTTGCATCAGGTTTAATGTTATCAATAGTTTGTTTTGACTTATTACCAGAAGCATTTAATCTAGCAAGTATATCCACTACTTTTTTAGGAATTTTACTCGGTATAATTATTATGATTTTGTGTGACTTACTGGTAGATAAAAAATTTAATAAAAATATTAAATTTAAAGACGAAAAAAATAAATTGCTAAAAACTGGTATTATAATTAGTATAGGTTTAGCCCTTCATAACTTTCCTGAAGGTTTAGCTATAGGCTCAGGATTTGGAGCATCTATTAGTCTTGGCATATCTCTAGCTGTTGCAATTTGTTTACATGATATACCAGAAGGAATATCTATGGCAGTTCCTATGAAAAATGGAGGAATGAAAATATCAAAAATAATTTTTTATGTGGTACTTTCAGGAATTACTACAGGAATAGGTGCATTTTTTGGATCTATAATTGGTGGAATTTCAGAAACAATTATTGCAATGTGTTTAGCATTTGCTGCAGGTGCAATGATATATATTGTATCAGGAGAACTTATACCGGAATCTAATAAATTATATCATGGTAGAATAACAGCTATAGGCAATATAGCAGGTTTACTTATAGGAATTATTGCAATGTCAATTTAATAAAATGCTGAATGTTTTAAAAAATTATGATATAATACATTAAAATAAAAAAGGAGTAAAACAAATGCAAGATTTAATACAAGAATTAAACGACAAACAAAAAGAAGCTGTGCTTACTACAGAAGGACCTTGTTTAGTAATTGCAGGAGCAGGTTCTGGAAAAACAAAAGTATTAACACATAAAATAGCATATTTAATAACTGAAAAAAGCATAAATCCTAATAATATTTTAGCAATTACTTTCACAAATAAGGCTGCCACTGAAATGAAACAAAGAGTAGAAAAAATAGTTGGAAATGTAGCAAAAGAAATATGGATGGGAACTTTTCACTCAATTTGTGTGCGTATTTTAAGAAGATACATTGATAGAATTGGATTTGATTCAACTTTTTTAATATTTGATACTTCAGACCAAAGGACTATAGTAAAAGAATGTTTAAAAGCTTTAAATATAGATGATAAAATGTTTACAGATAGAAGTGTTTTATCAGAAATTAGCAATGCAAAAAATGAAATGCTAACACCAAAAAAATATCAAGCTAAATATTCAGGAGAATATAGAAAAGAAAAGATAGGACAAGTATATGAATTATATCAAAAAAAATTAAAAGAAAATAATGCTATAGATTTTGATGATATTATTAATTATACAATTCAAATATTAACTGAAAATTTAGATGTATTACAAAAGTATACAGAAAAATTTAAATATATATTAGTTGATGAATATCAAGATACTAATAAAGCTCAATTTGAATTAGTAACAATTTTAGCTTCACGATATGGAAATATTACGGTTGTAGGCGATAATGACCAAGGAATATATAGTTTTAGAGGAGCAGATATTAGTAATATTTTAAATTTTGAAAAAGATTTTCCTGGTACAAAAATAATTAAATTAGAACAAAATTATCGTTGCACAGGTAATATTTTAAAAGCAGCAAATGCAGTAATTAAACATAATGAAAATAAATATGAAAAAAAGTTATGGACAGAAAATGAACAAGGGAGTCTTCCTTGTTTATATCAAGCACAAGATGAATATGATGAAGCAACATATATTGTAAACCAAATTGAACATTTAAAAATACAAGAATATTTAAAACCAAGAGATTTTGTTATTTTATACCGTATGAATGCACAATCAAGAGCTGTAGAAGATATTTTAAGAAGAGAAAATATGCCATACAAAATTGTTGGAGGATTAAAATTTTATGAAAGAAAAGAAATTAAAGATGCAATAGCGTATTTAAGACTAATATATAATACTTCAGATAATTTATCTTTAAAGAGAATTATAAATGAACCTAAACGTGGAATTGGAAAAACCAGTTTAGATAAAATACAAGAAATTTCAAATAAGCAAGGGATTTCTATGTATGAAATAATTAAAAATGCAGAACAATATGATTTAAACAAAGTAAAAGTAAATGCTAGTGAATTTATAAAACTAATAGAAGAATTAAGAATGGAAAAAGATAGGCTTAATATTTCTGAATTATTAAAACAGATTATGAAAAAATCAGGATATACAAAAGCTTTAGAATTAGAAAATAGTGTTGAAGCAGAAACAAGAATTCAAAACTTAGATGAATTTTTAACAGTAGCTATAGAATTTGAAGAAGAATCTGCAGATAATAGTTTAGCAGAATTTCTAGAAAGCATAACTTTATCTAGCGATATAGATGAAATGCAAGATGAAGAAAATTCAATTACTTTAATGACATTACATAGTGCTAAAGGATTAGAATTTCCGGTTGTATTTTTAATTGGTATGGAAGAAGGTATTTTTCCAGGATATAAATCAATAGTAGAACCAAAGGAGCTTGAAGAAGAAAGACGTTTATTTTATGTTGGAATTACAAGAGCCAAGCAATTTTTACATTTAACTTGTGCAAAACATAGAACAATATTTGGTTCAACAAGTTATAATGCAATATCAAGATTTATTAAAGAAATACCAGAAGATTTATTAGATGGAAGTATAAACAATAATCAAGAAGAATTTGATGATATGACACATAATTGGAAATATGGAAATAAATCGGCAGAAAAAGTAACAACATATAAATTTGAAGATGCAAAAGAAGAAATAGAAATAAAACCAAAATCTACATACAAATTTAGAACAGCAGAAAGCTTTTTAAATACATTATCACAAAAGAAAAATAAAATAGAAGTAGATATTACAAAATATAAAGAAGGTATGCGAATTTACCATAAAAAATTTGGAGAAGGAATAATTCAAAAAATTGAAGAAGAAGGAGACGATTATAAATTAGATATTTCCTTTGATAAATCTGGACATAAAAGACTTATGGCAAAGTTTGCAAATTTAGAAATATTAGAATAAATATAAGTAATAAAAAAGGGGGAAAAAATGAAAAAAATTGCAATAGATATGGATGATGTAATTTGTGATGGAGGATATCTTAGTTTAATAAATAAATTTTTAAATACTAATTATACAGTAAAAGATATAAATGGGTATTATATGCAAGATTTAGTCCCAAGAGAGAAATTTAAACAATGGAATGAATTTTTTAAAACCCAAAACTTATATGATTATGTTGAATTTTTACCAGACGCTTACAATGTAATTAAAGAATTAAATAAATATTATGAAATTTATGTTTTAACTGCTTACGTATTGAAAGACATACCAGAGTTTTCAGGTAAATTTTTAGAACAAAAATATAATTGGTTATATAAAAACCTTCCATTTTTAGATCCTAATAAATACATATTTACAACTAATAAGGATATTATTAAATGTGACATAAAAATTGATGATAAAATTTCTAATTTGAATGGAATAGTAGAAACCAAAATATTATTCTCTGCTTATCATAACCAAAATGTAAAAAAAGAAGAATTAGAAGAACAAGAAATTATATGGGTAAATAACTGGAAAGAAATAAAAAATATTTTAATATGATTTAAATTTGAATAAAAAATAAAAATCAGTTCATAATGATATTAAATACTGGACGAAAGGAAGGATAAAAATGGCAAATTTAAATCAACTTGAACTACAACACCTAAGACATTTAATAGGATCACACGAAACGGCATATCAAAAATTGAATACATTTTCTTCACAAGCTGTAGACCCACAAATTAAGCAGATATTTGCTAAATCTGCACAAGATGCATTAAATACAAAACAAAAATTATTATCATTTTTAAATGATTAAGAAAGGACGAGGAAAAATGGATGAAAAAACAATGGTAAATGATATTTTAGGGAGTGTAAAAGCAGATTTAACAGCATATCAAACAGCAATATCAGAAACAGAAAATATGCAATTAAGACAGACATTACAACAAATTAGAAATAATGATGAAAGCTTTCAATATGAACTATTTAAAGTGGCTCAAACTAAGGGATATTATCAACCAGCCCAAAAGGCAACTGTAACAGAAATTCAAACTGTAAAAACCGAATTAGAACAATAAAAAAAGGCAGCTTATAGTTGCCTTTTTTGAAATAGATTATAAAATAAAAAAAATACTTGTAATTTTTATATGTTTATTATAAAATATATAAGAAATAAAAAATGAATAGGAGTGTTTACAATTAGTAGTTTTAAAAAAGTTGCAATGTTCTTAAGAACATCAATAAAAATAATTGTATTAACTATAATATCCGCTATTTTAATTATTGTAGCAATAGTATTATTCTATAAACCTACATATGCTGTTTCACTAAATGGAAAAATTATTGGATATACAGCAAATAAGAGTGAATTACAAAACAGAATTAATGAATATATGGAAGGCGAAGAGGAAAATGGAATAGCTTTTAGACAAATAGACTCAGTTCCAGAATATACCTTATGCTTATTAAAAAAAGATGTTACTTTAAATGATGATGAAATATATGCAAAAGTAACTGAAAGCGGCACACAATATTATAAATACTATGCAATTACAGATAATAAACAAGAAAAAGTATATGTAAAAACATTTAAAGAAGCAGAAGAAGTAATTGAAAAGTTAAAAGATAAAGGTAGTGCTAACAAAAATGATATAGGCATTGTAGAAAAATATGACACTAATATAAAAGAATTTACATCAGTAGAAAAATGTGTTTCTAAATTATATGAAGCACCAAAAGTTGTATATGTAGCTAGTGCAAGTTCGGGTTATGTAAGTGGAATGTCTAATCAAAAAGTTTCTTTAGGAATTTCATTAACAAGACCTGTATCAGGAGTAATAACATCTAGATTTGGAAATAAGGAAAGTATACGTAGTAGTGCTCATAGAGGATTAGACATTGCAGCATCTACTGGTACACCAATATATGCTGCAGCTGGAGGGACTGTTACGGTAGCAGGATATAGTGGTTCTTATGGATATATGATAAAAATCTCACATGGAAATGGAGTAGAAACTTTATATGCACATTGCAGTAAGTTGATTGCTACACAAGGTCAAACTGTAAAGCAAGGTCAATTAATAGCTAAAGTTGGCACATCTGGAAATGTAACAGGTCCACATTTGCATTTTGAAGTAAGAAAAAATGGAGTAATATATAATCCTCAAAATTATGTATATTAAAATAAAAAAGTAATTTAAGAAATAAACTTAAATTACTTTTTTTAAAATCTTTTAAATAAAATGTTCTAATCCTATTTTAAAAGCATTATTGTCTACAAATATATTGCCACATTCCTTTAATTTACCAGCAAATATTGTAGAATTTGTAACATATTTTGCAAATTCAGTAATAATAGTATAAAATTTAATTTTATTAACAATTTTTAGATTAATATCTCTTATCAATAGATAATACTTTTGTTTATAAGAATATAAAATAATAGAATTAGCAATATTATTTACGCTATTTATTAAATTACATTCTTTTATAAAGCAAAGAAAATTACAAAAATCATCAAAGGAGTCAAAAGAATAAACTGCTTCAGAGGCAGAAGGAGGAATATCTTTTCGTTTTACTATAAATTTTTTTCTTGATGTTTTTATTGTACTTTTATCAGTTTCTAATTCTGGAACAATTTTAGTAATGGTAAAAATAAAATTAGTATTTGCCATACACAAAGCTTCAATTTTCAAATTATAATTTTCGGGATCAAAGCCTGTTTGTTTTTTAGCTTCCTCTAACATATCTAACAAAATATCTTGAGACTCAAGTGTATTAGACATAAAAATATGAAAATCAATATTTTTTTCTGCTAAATCTTTAGTACTTAAAATAATTCTTATTTTATTCTCACTTAATTTTTCAAATTTCATTAACTGGCCTCCAAATACATCATTTAATAATATTATACTACTAATATATAACAAATGAAACCATCAATTTATGGAAATTTTTAAATTAAAGTTTTTTATGCAAAAATATCACAATTAATCTTGAAAAAAAAGCTAATACCATATATAATACTACCATATAAATTAACTAAAATGAAATTACTAAGGAGGAATATAAAATGGCTACAAGAGAAAAAAACATATGGATTTTAATTTTATTTATTTTGTCAGGAATTGTAGTAGGGGGGTTACTAGGAGATTTAGCTTCAAATGTTAGCTTTTTAAATTGGTTATCTTATGGGGAGCAATTTGGTCTAACTAATCCTATTGAACTAGACTTAAGTGTGGTTAAACTAACATTAGGGGTTATGTTTAAAATTAATATAGCAAGTATAGTTGGTATAGTATTAGCTATATTTATTTACAAAAAAATATAATAATAAATAAAAAGAAAATCAGGGGAAAATACGTTATTTGTAATCTATAAATTTAATTCAAAAATATTTAGGGGGCTACTATTCAAGAAAGGATGAAATATTATGCCAATGAAAATGAAGGAGCTCCCAATTTCAGAGAGACCATATGAAAAATTAGAAATGTACGGAGAAAGTATATTATCTAATGCAGAATTACTAGCGATAATTATTAAAAGTGGTACAAAAGAAGAAAGTTCAGTTACGCTAGCCCAAAAAATACTTTCACTAGGAAAAGAAAAAAATTGTAAAGAGGATAATTTGACATTTTTACAGGAATTATCACTTACAGAACTTATGAAAATAAATGGAATTGGAAAAGTAAAAGCTATTCAATTAAAAGCAGTTTGCGAACTTGCAAAAAGAATATCTAAACCAATAGAAACACTAAAAATTAAAATAAAAACCCCTGAAGATGTTGCAAAACATGTTATGAATGAATTAAAAACAGAAAAAAGAGAAATAGTGAAGGTAATAGTATTAAATTCTCAAAATGTAATTATAAAAATACAAACAATATCATTAGGTGGTACAAATTCTGCAAGTATTGATCCAAAAGATATTTTTATGGAAGCATTAAAAAGAGGAATGCCAAAAATTATTATGGTACATAATCATCCAAGCGGAGATGCTACTCCAAGTAAACAAGATTGTGATTTTACAAAAAAAATAGATAGAGCGGCTGAAATATTAGGAATACAATTATTAGATCATATTATTATTGGGTATAATCAATATACAAGTATAAAAAGCTATTTATATAAAAGAAAGGATTAAAAATATGAAATTATTTGGATTAAACTCAAAAGATATAGGCGTTGACTTAGGAACAGCAAATGTTATTATCACCATAAAAGGAAAAGGAATTGTATTAAATGAACCAGCAGTAGTAGCTATAGACAAAAAAGAAAAGATAGTATTAGCTGTAGGTTTTGAGGCAAAAGAAATGTTGGGCAGAACTCCTGAAAATATAATGGCAATAAGACCAATGCAAGACGGAGTTATTGCAGATTTTACGGCTACTCAATTAATGTTAAAAACTATGTTGCAAAAAGTTTGTCAAAGGTATAATGCTGGAAGACCAAGAGTTGTGGTAGGAGTGCCATCAGGAATAACAGAAGTAGAAGAAAGAGCAGTAGAAGAGTCTGTTTTACAAGCGGGAGCAAAAGAAGTATATTTAATAGAAGAACCAATGGCTGCTGCTATTGGAGCTAATTTAGAAGTTGCAGAGCCAAATGGAAATATAATAGTAGATATTGGCGGTGGAACAACAGAAGTAGCAGTTATTTCTTTAGGAGGAATAGTAATTAGCAATTCTTTGAGAATAGCAGGAGATGAATTAAATCAAGATATTATTAATTATGTAAAGAAAGAAATGAATTTAGCAATAGGAGAAACAACAGCAGAGCAAATAAAATTGACAGTAGGATGTGCAAAACCATTGCAAGTAGAAGAAACTATGGAAATTAGAGGGAGAGATTTACTAACAGGATTACCACAAATTTTAAACATAACGTCAACACAGGCACAAGAAGCCATGCAAGAATCTATAGATAAAATTGTTGATACAGTTAAACAAACTTTAGAGAAAACTCCTCCAGAATTAGCTTCTGACATTATGGAAAGAGGAATTGTACTAACAGGAGGAGGAGCTCTTATTAGAAATTTTGATCAATTACTAGCAGAGAAAACAGAAATTTCTGTATATGTAGCAGATCATCCTATGGAATGTGTTGCTAAAGGAGCAGAGAAAACTTTAGAAGATTTAGAAAAATTAAAGGCTGTATTAGTTAATTCAAGAAGAAAATAGGAGTAAGATTATGTACAAAAATAAGAAGAGTGGCGTATTTGGTATTATTATAACTACCATAATATTAATATTATTAGTTGTATTATCAAATATAAAAGCTAATAATGTTTCTTTTTTAGAAAATATTTTTAGCTCTATTGTTATGCCTATTCAAAATGGACTTACTTATCTAAAAAATAAAATAGAAGGAAATAATACATTTTTTACAGATATAACCAAATTAAAATCTGAAAATGAGGAATTAAAGGAAAAAAATAGTCAGCTAGAACAATCTTTAAGAGAATTAGAAATTATTAAATCAGAAAATGAAGTATTAAAAGAATATGTAAATTTAAAGGACAAATATGATTATCAAACTGTACCAGCATATGTAATAAATAAAAGTATAAACAATTATTCTAAAACAATTATAATTAATGCAGGAGAAGAAAATGGAATTAAGCCTAATATGACTGTAATTGCTAATGAAGGTCTAGTGGGTTATGTTATATCTACTACTCAAAATACTGCAAAAGTGCAAACAATTATAGATACCGCAGCTTCTGTAAGTAGTGTTATTAGCACTACTAGACAAGCAATTATAGTAAGCGGAACTCTAGAAAATGATAATATGTTAAAAGCTATGTATATTCCAACAGATGCAGAGATTTTAGAAAATGATAAAGTGGAAACATCTGGAATAGGAGGAATTTATCCAAAAGGAATAAAAATAGGAACTATTAAGCAAATTGTAAATACTAAAAACAATATAGATCGCTATGCATATGTGGAAACAGCAGTAGATTTTTCAAAATTAGAAACAGTACTTGTAATAACAAACGAATAGAAAGAAGGTAAATTATGAAAAAAATATTGGCTATAATAATGCTAATAATAACTTTTTTTATAATATATTTTTTACAAGCCAATTTTTTTACATGGTTTAATATTGGAGGAGTTATGCCAAACTTATTTGTAATTTTTGTATTATTTATAGGAGTGTTTGTTGGAAAAAAAGTAGGTTTGGCATTAGGTATTATTTTTGGAGTATATTTGGACATTATATTAGGAAATTCTTTCTATATATCAGGGATTTTGTTAGGGTTATTAGGATTATTAGCTGAATTACTAGAGAAAAATTTTTCAAAAGATAGCAGAATTACTATTATATTATTAATTATTGCAGGAACAGTATTATTTGAAGTAATATTTTACATATATAAAATAATTGTAACTACGAAATCTTTTGAAATTTTACCATTTTTAAAAATATTAACAATAGAAATAATATTTAATATATTAATAACTATAATATTATATCCTATCATTCAAAAAATAGGGAATATACTAGAAAAATTATTTAAAAATATTACATTAAGATATTTTTAATAGAAGGGAAAATTTATAGTGGCTCAAAATTTAAGATGTAATATAATTATTATAATAACATATATAGTTGGAATAATTCTATTAATTCAACTTTTTAATTTACAAATTATCAATGGAGGAGTATACCGTGAAACTTCTAATACTAGATTAACTAGAGAAACAACATTAAAAGCAGCTAGAGGAGATATAACAGATGCTACAGGAAACAAATTAGTAACCACAAAAACAGGATTTAGTTTAGAGTTATACAAAACCAAAATAGATAATCAAACATTAAATAAAAGCATACTTAAACTAATAGAACTATTAGAAAAAAATGGAGATAGTTACATAGATAATTTACCAATTGAAGTTAATCCATATAAGTTTAGTTATGATAAAGAAGAAACTCTAAAAGAATGGAAAAAACAAAATAATATTAATGAAAATGCTACAGCAGAAGAAGCATTTAATAAATTAAAAGAAAAATATGAAATAGTAGAAGATGATGTGCAAAAAGCAAGAAAGATTATGGCAATTCGTTATGAAATTACCAATAATGCATTTAGTAATATAAGGCCTGTTACAATATCTAAAGATATTAGTTATTTGAGTGCTAACCAAATAAGAGAACAAAGTAGCATTTTGCCAGGTGCTGCGGTAATAACAGAGCCAATATTAACATACCCATATGGAAACTTAGCATCTCATATTTTAGGATATGTTGGAGCTATATCTGAAGAAGAATATAAAGAAAAAAAAGAAACTTATGGAATAAACGATGTAATAGGTAAAGAAGGAATAGAATATACAATGGAAGAATACCTAAAAGGGCAAGATGGAATAAGACAAATAGATATGTCAGTGGACGGAACAATTACAGAAGAATATATATCAAAAGAAGCTGTGGCAGGTTGTAACATTGCTCTAACCATCGATGCTAATTTACAACAAGTAACAGAAAACGCATTAGAAAAGAATATAAAAAAAATAGCTAGTGGCGGATATGGAGAAAAATATGATGCTAAAGCAGGAGCTGCTATAGTAATGAATGTAAAAACTGGTGAAATATTAGCAATGGCAAGCTATCCTAATTATGAACCAGAATTATTTATAAAAGGAATATCAGAAGAAAAATTAGAAGAGTATAACCAAAATAGAAATTTATTTAATAGAGCAATTGGAGGAACATACGCTCCTGGTTCTACTTTTAAAATGGTAGTAGCAGCAGCAGCATTAGAAAATAATATAGTAGATTCAGAAACTTTAATTAATGATACAGGTATATACCCAAGAGGTTACAATCCAGTTTGTTGGATATACAGTGACAGAGGATATGGACATGGTTACTTAAATATATCAGATGCCATAAAAAAATCTTGTAATTATTATTTCTATGAACTAGGATATAGAATGGGAATAGACCCAGTAATACAATATGCAAAAGCATTTGGATTAGGATCTAAAACAGGAGTAGAATTATTTGGAGAATATAATGGAATAGTAGATGTAAAAAAACAATGTGAAGAAGAAACTAATCAAGAGTGGCAATTTGGAGATACTTTGTCAGCAGTTATTGGTCAAAGCTATAATAGTTATACCCCTATACAGATGGCAAGATATATTAGTATGTTGTGTAATGGAGGAAAGGCAATAGATGTAACACTAATAAAATCTGTTACAGATGTAAATGGAAAAGAAATTCCAAAATCAGAATATCAAGAAAGCATAAATAAAAAATTAGGATTAGAAAATATAGAAACTTTAAAAGATTTACAAATAAATCAAAGCACCTTAGACACAATTTTAAAAGGAATGAAAGGAGTTACGAGCGAGTCTGGAGGAACTGCATACTATATTTTTTCAGATTTAGGAATGGATATTGGAGGAAAAACAGGTTCAGTAGAAACAGGAGAAAAGGATAAAGTAAACGGTTGGTTTGTAGGGTTTGCACCATATGAAGAACCAGAAATAGCAATAGTATTATTAATAGAAAATGCAGGTTCGGGTGGAAATACAGCACCTATAGCAAAAGAAATAATAAAAGAATATTTTGGAATTAATGCAGAAGATGTAATAGAAGATGTAACAGCTATTCCAACAACATCAACAATACGTTAAATATAGGAGGAAATATAACATGAAACAATGTATTAGTATTCAAACTAGAAAAAATAAAGTAATATTAAAAATTGATGAAGAAGCAGAACAAAAACAAATAATGTTAGATTTAAAAAAGAAAATGGTAGAATTAAAAAAATTATACAAAGACGATACTACTCCTATTTTTATAATAGGAAAAAAACTAAACAAAAATGATATGGTAGAATTAAAAGAAATAATAAATAAAGATATAATGGTTGATGTTAATTTTGACAGTTCAAAAGCATTAGGCTTGCATGGCATAAAAAAAACATTTAACAAAGAAATAGCTACTTCTGAAACAAAGTTTCATAGAGGATCACTTCGTTCTGGAATGAAAATGGAATATGAAGGAAGTTTAGTAATTTTAGGAGATGTAAATGCAGGAGCGGAAGTATTAGCAGGAGAAAATGTAGTTGTTCTTGGAATACTTAGAGGAATGGCTCACGCAGGAGCAAAAGGAAATAAAGAAGCTATTATTGCTGCAGCTTCTATAGAATCAGTACAAATAAGAATTGCAGATATAGTAAAAGAAATAGAAAAAGAGGAATTACAACAAGAGAATATAAAAACCTGTGCATATTTAAATGATAAAGATGAAGTTATATTAGAATAATTCTAACTTAATAATAATAAAATAAGTGCAAAAAGCAAATATTGATCCTTAACATCTTCTTTATATAAAAAGAAAATGAGAGATATTAATAGAATATCATCATAATATAATTTTATACCAAATATTTTAAGAAATGGTTCATCTTCTTTTCGATCATCTTGATATAATAAATTATTTAAAAAGCTAAAACTAGAAGTAAAATTGTTAGAAGAGGCTTTTTTTTCTCCTTTATGAGAAAAATTATTATTAATATGAGAATTTTTCAAATTAGAATATGTAGCATTATTAATAGGTGAATATAAATTATTTATTATAGGAGTAGAAAACTTATTATTATAGTAATTTGAGTTAGATCTTCTAAAATGTGGAAAACTAAAAAAAGGATAATTATATGTCATTTTTCTTTTCACCACCTAAAGGATTTAATATTTCAAAAGCTTTTCCCATACTAAATAATTTAATATACTGGTCTACTTTTTCTTTTCTACTATTTTTTAAATATGGTTTTAAAGATTTTAATAAATTTGATCTAGGGTCATTCTGTTGCTTATTCATAGAGTCAATAATAGATTTCATTTTTAATATTGTATTAATATCAATACTAGAATCATCTTTTTTAAAAACATCTTCTTTATCTTCTAGAGAAGATGTGCCAGAATTTTGTCCATTTGATAAATTGCCTAAAATGTTTTTAATATTATCTGGAATTTCATTATTATTTAACATATCACTCATTTTTTTTATTAAATCTGACATATCTTCACCCATAGATATCCTCCTTAGATTTATTGCTTTTTCATATTTTTCTGAAGTTCATTCAATATTTTCTCTTTATCCGAAGAATTTAATATTTTACTTACTTTAGACAATCCTTCTTCTAATTGTTTTTTATCCATTTTAGAGAGCATATTTATTAAAGCATCCATATTATTTGATTGTGTCATTGTAAAAATTCCTCCTATATTTTTCATTCACTTATATATATTCATATTATTAATAAAAAGTGTCAAATAATTTTAATAAATTAAAAAAATATAAATAATACATAAAAGTTATTAATAAAAATAGATATAATATAGCGGAAACTTAACTTTTGAAAAAAATTTAAATGAAAATGATGGAAATGTTGCAAAATTATGTAAAATGGTGTATAATAGAAATGCGTGTGAAATTTAAAAAAAAAAAGGAGAAAATATTAAAAATAAAATTATAAAAATTAAAAAATAATTAATAAAAAATTTAAAAAAAAAAAAAAAAAAAACAAATT
>CALXQH010000031.1 GCA_944390525.1 uncultured Clostridia bacterium
ATAGTAAAAAACTTAAATAAAATAATATAAATAAAAAATAAAGAAGGTGGTAAAATGTGTATGATGTAATTGTAGTTGGAAGCGGACCAGCAGGAATAACTGCAGCAATTTATGCTAAAAGAAGAAATTTATCAGTTTTAATTATATCAAAAGGAGGTGGAACATTAGATAATGTAAAAATAATAGAAAACTATTACGGGTTTCCTAAAGGAATTTCTGGAAAACAGCTTTATACAAATGGACTAAAACAGGCTGATAATTTAGGAATAGAAATTATAAAAGATGAAGTACTTAATATAAAAAAACAAAATAATTTTGAAATAGAAACAGTCAACTCAAAATATGAAACTAAAACAGTAATACTAGCTACAGGAACTAGTAGAAATACTCCTAATATAAAAGGTATAAAAGAATTTGAAGGAAAAGGGGTTAGTTATTGTGCAGTATGTGACGCATTTTTTTATAAAGGTAAAGATGTAGCTGTTTTAGGAAATGGAAATTATGCTATTCATGAATTACAAGAATTAGAACCTGTGGTAAACTCAGTAACAGTATTTACAAATGGAGAGCCAATAGTAGAAAATAGAGATGAAAATATAAACGTAAACACTAAAAAGATAAGAGAATTTAGAGGAGACAATAAACTACAAGAAGTTGAGTTTGAAGATAATACAAAACAACCTATAAATGGAGTTTTTATAGCAATGGGAACAGCTTCTAGTAATGACTTGGCAAGAAAAATTGGAGCAAGAATTGAAAATAACAGTATTGTTGTGAATAAAAATATGGAAACAACAGTAACGGGGCTGTTTGCTTGTGGAGACTGTACAGGAGGATTGCTACAGATATCTAAAGCAGTATATGAAGGTACTAAAGCAGGTTTAGCAGTACTTAAATAATTAAAAATAATAAAATGAAAGGAGAATAGTTATGCATATAACAGAATTAAATAGTGAAAATTTTGAAAAGGAGGTACTACAATCAGAAAAAACAGTATTAATAGATTTTTGGGCAAGCTGGTGTGGACCTTGCAAAATGATGTTACCAGTAGTAGATAATATTGCAGAAACTATGAAAGAAAAAATAAAAGTATGTAAGGTAAATGTAGATGAAAATCAAGATTTAGCAGAAAAGTATGGAGTAATGACAATACCAACATTTTTAATAATAAAAAATGGAAAAGAAACAGGAAGAACAATAGGAGTACAGTCAAAAGAAGATATATTAAAATTAATATAAAAACAATAAATATAAAATTATTTTACAAAATATAAAAAAACATTTACTTTTAAACTTAAGTATAGTAAGATAAACCTAAGAAACATACAAAGGAGGAACTTATAAATGAGAAACCCAAAGAACATTTATAACTATATAAAAACCTTCAATAAAAAAAATAAAGCGAAATTTAATAAAAGTATATTTTCATTTAATTATCAAAGAGGAATAAGTTTAATAGCTCTTGTTGTTACTATAGCTATATTAATGATATTAGCTGGAATAACTATTAATGTAGCTTTTGGAGAAAATGGAATTCTTAAATCGGCAGAAGAATTTTCAAATAAAGTACAAAATGCACAAGAACAAAAAAATCAAGAACGATCAAATCTTTTAGAAGAATTAGAAGAAACTATGACGGGTGGAGTAGAAGGCTTAATAAGCCCTAAAATAACATGGAGTAATGAAAAAGCAACACTAACATTAAATTTAACAGACCAAACTTACACAGTATACTATAAACAAACTGATGGCGAATATACACAATATATAGAACCAATAATAAACTTAAATCATGGTGATAAAATAGATGTAAGATTAAGTAAAGAAAACAAACCAGACAAAACAGTAACTATAAATATAATTGACATTCAAACACCATCCGCAACCATAAACTTGAGTACTAATAGCACAAATGCTGGCGAAACAATAACTGCAACTGTAACTCAAACAGACAAAGAAAGTGGAGTAAATATAGCAGGTTGTAAATATATATATAATCAAGTAAATACAGAAATAGGAACAACATCATCTGCTTGGAACGATGCCACAGTCTTTAGTAATAAAACTCAAACTATAGAACTAACAGCAAATGAAAAAGGATCATATTATTTACACGTATTAACAATAGATAAAGCAGGAAATAAAAAAGAAACTGTATCAGAAGAAGTAATAGTTGAGGAAGTTCCAGGAATAGGTGCAGAAGTAATAGCTACAGCAGACGATAAAAATGCATATTATGGAAAAACAGTTACAAACTATACATGCGAAAATAGTGCAGGGGTATCTGCATGGAAAATATTTTATGCAGATAGTAGCAATATATATATAATAGCAGGTACTCCAATACACTATAGATATATACCATTTTCTGTTACCAACACTGGTACTACAACAACAAGAAAACCAGAAATGCGGATTTACAGAATATGCTGCTGGATTTGATAATATAATTCAAGATTATGCTGGTACTGCAAGAATAACAGACCAAGCTTTTAAAAACTTAAACAAAAAATTCTTTGATTACTTAAATGGCAAGAATAGTACAAATGCAAATATAAAAGCTGTGGCATATATGTTTGATCAAATAGCGTGGAGTAAATTTAAAGCAGATGAAGCAGAATTTGTAATAGGAAGTCCAACTTTGGAATTAATATTTGCATCATACAATCAAACGCATCCAGAAATAGAACATATGTCAAGAGTAATTAATAGCTATGGATACGACATTACTAAAGATTATGGAGCTAGTTGGGATAATGAATGGGCAGGACAAGGAATGTTTAATACTAGCTTTAACAAATTATATTTAACTGATATCTCTTACTGGCTTGCTTCACCTTTTGCAGATGCTACATCTTTACCTTCTGTTGAAAAACAAAGAAATGGAATTGAATGGAAAGATTGTCTTTCAGGAGATGGACATTATAGTGGTTTTCGCCCTGTAGTTTGCCTAAAGTCAGATACCAAATTACAACAATTGGAAAATGGAAATTTTGCTATAATAAAATAATTATATCTTGACAAGCTACTACAAAAGCGAGTATAATAATATATAGTTTCAAAAATAAAAACAAAAATGAGACAAAGTAAAATTAAAGTTATTAAAAGAGAGAATTGGTCACAGGCTGAAAGCCAATTTAAACAAACGAATTTGAAAAACTACCTCATTAGTTCCTAGCAAAAACTAGGCGTAAGTCTGCGTTAAAGATTAATTAAGTAAAAAAATAGGATGGAACCGTGTAAAAATACACTCCTAAAGTAGTAATACTTTAGGAGTGTATTTTGGGTATAAAAAGGAGGCTATTATGATAAAAGTAGAATTAAAAGATGGTTCTAAAATAGAAGTAAAAGAAGGAGCTTCAGTTTTAGAAATAGCAAAACAATTAAGTGAAGGATTAGCACGCAATGCTATGGCAGCAAAAATTAATGAAGAAATTAAAGATTTACGTACTTTAATAGAAAAAGATTGCAAACTAGAAATTTTAACATTTGATGATTTAGATGGTAAAAAAGCATTTTGGCATACTACATCTCACATTATGGCACAAGCTGTTAAAAGAATTTATGGAGATAAAGTAAAATTAACAATAGGACCTTCTATTGATAATGGTTTTTATTATGATTTTGTCGTAGAAAAACCATTTACAGAAGAAGAATTAGCTAAAATAGAAGAAGAAATGAAAAAAATTGTAAAGGAAAATTTAGAACTTACAAAATATACCCTTCCAAGAGAAGGAGCTATTAAATTAATGCAAAGTTTAAAAGAACCATACAAGGTAGAACTAATAGAAGATTTGCCACAAGATGAAGAAATTAGTTTCTACAATCAAGGAGCATTTAATGAATTATGTGCAGGACCACATATTATGAATACAGGATTAGTAAAAGCATTTAAATTATTAAGTTCATCATCTTCTTATTGGAGAGGT
>CALXQH010000032.1 GCA_944390525.1 uncultured Clostridia bacterium
ATATTATTCCTTCTTCTTTTGGGTTAGACTCTATAGCCCATCCATTTACCCCTTTTAATTGTATATTTGTTATATATTCATTTGTTTTTATAATTCCACTTACTACTCCTATTTGATCATTTGATGAGAGCTTTACTGTTATCGTTTTAGTCTCTTCTGTATATGCACTTTCATCTCCTATCAAAAGTATATCTGAATTTTGTATAATATCAGAAGTACTAAAGTTTGTATTTTTTAAAGTACTAGATGTTTGAATAGTCTTAGTCATTTCTAATAAATGGGTACATCCTGGTAAATGATATTCTCTTGTTCCGTCATCTTCTTGTGTAATAATATATATGTTTTCTTTTTTTACAACTTCTTCGTTATCATTATTTGTAATAACACAATAATTATTATAATATTTATAACCTATTGGTATTCCCTGTAAAAATGATATAACTGACACATTATTAGTTATCTTTTCCCATTCTATTTCGTTTAACACTGGTAGTTTAAATTCATATGTATTAGTAGTATACATATTATAATTAGCAATAGCAGCAGTTAAGTTTGTTTCTATAGATTTTCTTATTACTGATTTACGGTTTTCATCAAAAGTAGAATTTGAAAGCAATGGGTCATTTGTTTTAGAAACATTGAATATTTTTTCGTCTTGGGTTTTTATATAAAAATCTACACTTACAAAATTATTATTTTCATCCAATTCTACAGCATCACTTTGTTTTATATCTCCTATTTTATCTATTATGTATTGGCTAAATTGTTTTGCATTATAATAATATTCAAAAGAACTTGTACTAAATAATTTTCCATTATTAGTTCTTTTTGTTAAATAATTTATTATTTCTTTGTTAGTGTCATAATTTGGTATATAAGATTTTGCATAATCTTGATAATAAAAATATGCTGTGTTTTTTTCAGTTGTTTGAGCATCTTTATCATAATATATTTTTTGGCCATTATATACAATATAATTATAATCACCATTTGTTTTATCTGCAAATAATAAGTGCTCTGTTAGTTCTTCTGGCACTATACTTACACCATCATAAGTAAGTTTCCAACTTAATGGATTATCTGCATTATAGCTATTTACTTCCACTAATTCAGGAGCAATTAAATATCCTGATTTTGTTTCATATCCATTACCTAAATCTCCATATACAGTTATAGCATTATCTAAAGTATAGTTTACTATAAAATCTTTTGTTCCATTTTTGGTTCTATATCTACAAGAATAATAAATATATGGTTTTAAGCCATAATTTGCATCATATTGTTTTAAAACTTCTTCATCTAATATAGGTTGACCATTATTTGTTGGGTATATATTATCATACTTACTATATATGTAATAGCCATCATACATTGTATATACTAATGCCGGTACATAGGTTTTTAATTGTTCTTCACTTAAAGGCTCGTTATCAGATAACGAAGTAAAAAATGTATTTATAGAAGCTTCAATGTCTCTAATTTTAGATGCACTAATGCTTGAATATCTGTTGTTCACTGTATTTATCTGAAATGCTTTTACTGCATCATAAGTTGCATTTGTTAAGCTTTTATTATATTCATTTTGAAGTTTAATTGTATCCATTTGTTTACCTATGGTATATGACATGACCAAAGCTATAGGTAATATTATAATTATAAATAAAACTGCTATATGTTGACTTTTCATTATTAATTTTATTCCTTCCTTTGTGGGATAAGTACTTTTAAATACTATTTATTTCAATAAAGGGAGTGGTTTACCACTCCCTATATTTTTTGTGTTTTAATAGGGATTTTAATATCCCATTAATTTTAGTTACTTCCATTTACAGTAACAATACCACTATGTTTTGCAGCAATTTCATAAGAATTATCTCCAGTTAGTTGGTAAAAAAAGTTTCTTAAAGATTCTGCTATAGTTTTGTTTGTATTTTTTACTGTTACAGAAACCATATCTCCTTCTTTAAGCTTCATACTTCCAGAAGCTTGTAATTCTTGTTGTATTTGACTAGTATATCTGGTATAGTATATATTTTCTCCTATTTTAGTCATTTCTGCTTGTGTTACTTTTACTCCTGGATTTTCATCTAATTGATGAACTTGCATTTCAATATCATAAGAATTTCCTGTTGCTTGTAGTGTGGTCATAAACTTATCGTATTCATCTAAAGTAATTTTACCTGTAGTTCTAATTTTATCTACAAATTCATTTGTTGTTGTTTGTATAGCTAATTGTGAAATGTCATCTGTTCTTTCAGACATAGACATAAGAGGAAAAACAAACATTAAAATAGCTGCTAAAAATATTGCTACTACAGTAATTAAACTATCTCCCATAATTACACCTTCCTTTATCTTTGTAATTGATAAATAATAACTCTTTTTTTCTTTCCTTTTGTTAGCTCATTTTCTAATTCCGAATTTTCTTCTTCTGTTGTAAGACTATAATTATATTCTCCTAACATTTCTTTAAATTTGCTATTTAAATAAGTACTAATAAAACCTTTAGTGTATTTATAACCATCTCTACCTTGACTATCTGTTATACCACTAGGATATTTAAATTCTCCTCCGTATAAAAATGCATCTAGATTTTTTTTAAAATCATTTGTACTGCCAGTCCAAGGCTCATATCGTAGAGTTTCTTCATCAACATCAAAAGAACATACAGAATTATTGTCAAAACTTTCATATCTATTTTTATCAGCTGTATAGTACTTTCCTATAATTCCTTTTTGAGCCCACCCTTTTATATTAGTTTGGCTATTATATAATGGTAAAGGGCTTCCATCTGCTTTTAAAAATAGTATAGTATAATTTTCTTTATAATATTTATAAAGTGTAGGAATAATAGTTTCTAGCCCTACTATTCTAGATTGTTCTTCATTTGTTGCTATTTCATACTCATAATAATTTGTAATATCACTACTATGTAAAATTATTTTTGATGTTTCATTTAATTGTGAAAACATTAATATAGCTACTGATAAAGCTAAAACAAATGCAAATACAGCTAAGACAATTTTTAAGGCATCTATTAAATTATCCATATTTTTTCCTATCTGTTATTTGAAAATAATATATTATTGTGCATCTGTTATTGTTATAGCCATAATTCTTCCAGAAGCTGCAGTTGTAAATGCAATATTATATGTTTTTCCAGCTCTTAAAGCATTTTTAACATTTGTGATTGTTGCAAAGTCTACTTCTGTATCTAAAGTCGCTTCTGTTTTTGTTGTTCCTATGTTTCCATAAGTAATACTAATTTGTAATGTAGCATCCGCTTGATTTGAAGAATTATGTGCTCTTACATCATTACATAATTGTATTGCTGACGTTCCACTTTGTCTTCCTTCATATTGTTCAAATTTTGCATTGTATGATTGTATTTGTTGTGTATCAAAATTTATTCCTTCCATTGCTCCTACTGCTTGTTGGTAAATATACATTCCCAATCCTACAATTAAAATTCCTAATAAAATTGCACCTGCTATAATTAATGCTTTTGATGCGTTCTCCATAAAAAATTCCTCCCTTTTTTACTTTTGTATTTTTATTTTAGATTTTTAAATCTAAATATTAAAATCAATATTATTTTTGCTCAAAATGTAAGCTTTTAATATATTTTGTATCTTCGTGATATTCTACTTTTGTACACTCAAATATTGATGTTGAAAAGTATTTTACAAAATCTTCTATACTTTTTTCTGCAATATCTTCCATTTTAATAATTCTATCTTGTTCCATAAATTTAATAGTAATTTGTATAGAATTAATATTATTATTTTCATAATAAATGCTGTTTTGTTGTTTTAATACTTCATTTTTCTCATTATTATTCATAGCTTTATTAATTAAACTTATTAATTGAGTTCCTAATATTGGCTTATTGCAATATTCTTCATATTGTTTATTGTTTTTTTGAGCAGATGTTTCTATAAGTCTTGCATTATATATATAGTACGAACTAATTAATATTAATATAATAATAGCTACTAATAATATAAAAAATGTTTTTTTCATTAGACATTCTTTCCTTTATTATAACATTATTTATGAAAAAAAGTAAATATATTTGTTTGTTTTTTGTATAATTTTATTATATTTCTTCAAATTTTATATAACATACCCTAGATGTTATAGAACTTATTTTTATCTGTGTACATTTATAATATTTTATTTCATTTCCATTTGTAGAATTTTCTTTAATGAATTGTATTTGTTGATCATTATTCCAATTTTCTAAGTTTTTTCCTGCTTTGTTATTGCCAAAATCAACTTGAATATAATAAGTTGTTTCATCATATTGTGTTAATTCATATTTTGTATTATTTTGGTTTGCCAAATTAGACACTGTTATTATATCATGAGCTGTACACTTAATAGGTTCTTGCTTTCCAGATTCATTTGTTATATTTCCATAATATTTTAAAAATTGAGAATTGAATTGGCTAATTTGAGATTCTTCTAGTATTTTATAGCTTTCTGCACTATAGTTACCATATAACTGAAACATATATACAGCAAATGCCAAAATCATAACACCTAAAAGTATACTTGCTGCCATAACTAAAGCTTTTGATACATTCTCCATTTTAGCCCCTTTCTTTATAAACCATTCTCAATAAATGTTATTTTAGTAATTCTTCCATTGTTTTTATCTTGTACTATCTCTGGACTACCAAATCTTTTATTTTTAAAAGTTGTATATTCTGACTTTATTGCTAAGTAATTATCTTTTTCTTCTTCTACTTCTTCTACAGTATATTTTTTACTAGAAGTTGCATTATAGTTATTAACTAAATTTTCTATTTCTAAAGTTCTCATTCCTGAAATTTTTTCTATTGTTTCTCCGCAAATAATTTTACTTTTTAATGTATTTATTTGTTTTTCTATATTATTAAAATCTGTTATTAATTGAGTATAATCTGTATAATTTGTTTTCATATATTTTGCTAACGAAATTGGTGTTGTTTTTATTATTAATTGCACAGCAGTATATCCGTTAAAATCAGCTTGCCTTATGTTATAATCTTCTATTAAATTAGCTAAAGATACTATCTCACTTCCATATAATCCTGCCCTACAATATCCTTCTATTTGTTGTTCATATTTTAGCAATTTACTAGCACTTTCTGAATCTAATTCTGTTTTTTTTAGTTCTCCTAAATTACTAAACATAAGTATTAATGCCCCTATAATCACAATTGAAATTAAAACAGAACCTGCCATTATTAGAGCTTTTGATGCATTTTCCATATAATTTATTTCCTTTCAATTACATTTTATAGCGTAGATGAAGTCATATTATTAAATGTTTCTGTCATAGTTGTTAAACCTACAAGTATTAAAGGAGCAATTAAGTATCCTACAAATAATATTACCATAGGTGCAAATCCTATAGTTTTGCCAATTCTACCTTTTTTAGAAATTAATCTTTCATTTGATTCTTTTCTTTTTTCTTGATAATATTCTCTTTCTGTATCCAACTCATCAAACGCATCTGCTATTGGAATTTTTTCAACTGCTGCCTGTAAACTTTCTATAATACGAATAAATGGTGCATAAGATACATCTTCTTTTAAATCTTCTAGTGATTCCCAAGCTCCACTTTCATAATTATTAACACATTTACTTATTGGTTCTTTAAAAATATTTGCATATCTTTCTAGCCATTCCAATATTATTTCTACATTTACTCTTTCTATTTTCATTAGCATTTGTATTATAGTATTAAATTGCATTACTTCGTCTTCCATTTCTAGTTGTCTCATTTTTGTTTGAAATATAAGAAACCAAACTGGTAAATTATATGCCACCACAGCAAATACCATAGCTAAAAGTATTTCAAACCATTTTATATTTTCAGTATTTACCGTTTTTATTTTTCCTAATATTCTACTTGCTGCAGATTCAATTTCAGCATCTTTACTATTTATATAATCAGAATTAATTATACCGCTTTTCATAATGTTTTGAATGTCTTCTTGTGTTACTTTTGTATTTCCTTTATAATAATTAATATATTTATTATCTGATTCTGTTAATTCCATTGCTGTTTTTTTATCTTTGTCATTCATTTCCCCTATAACATTAAAAGTTACAGTAGGATCTGTATATACATTTTCTATTGTAATTTGATGTAATTTACTTATAAAAAATACTGATATAAGAAATACTGATAAGCATAAAATAATACGATTTATAAAAAGCCATTCTATTTTATCTTTAGAAGCAGCCGCTTTCATTTTTTCATTTAAACTTCTATATTCTTTTGTTCCTTTATTTGGAATAAATAAATCTACTATTTTTTTTATAAAACCATTTTTATATAGTTTAGCTTGCCAAGGATTTTCTGTATTTTTTGTATTCATAGCTGTAGAGCCATTATCTTTTAATTTTCTAGTAAGAATATAACATACAAATGTAATAATTAAAAGTAAAATTTGCATAATCATTCCATTTTTTCCATTATAAAATCCTTCTGTAAAGCTAAATTGTGATATTGCCCAATTTTTAATAGGTTCTATTGCTAGCATTGGTAATATAGCTATAACAGATAAACTTTGAAATGTATAATTTAATTTACTTCTTTTTAAAATTTCTAGTTGCATTTCTTGTGTAATATTATTTAAATTTTTTAAATATAAAGATGCTCCATCTATTTTTCTATCTCCAAATTCTTTAGTTAAATATGAAATTCCTGCAAATTCTTTTAAATAACTATTTGGAGCTATGTCATAATATTTTTCAAGTTCTGATTCTGGATCATCTGAAATTAATACTTCATATATTTTTTCTGCTTGTCTAGCCATTTCTGGTTTTTCATCATCTTGTGCAACTTGATATATTGCTTCTTCTACCATATTAAATTCATGATAGGCATGTCTAATTTCAGAGAAAAATTCTATTTGTTGTTCCAATAATTTGTTGTCTAATTTATCTACCATTCCATCCATAATTGTATCTAGTAAAACTAATTCAAATATTAATAACATACTCATTAAAAGTAAATTCTTATTTGTAATTGCTATAATTATAATTGCTAAAGGAACTGTTATTAGTATTGTAATAGATAATATTTTAGAAGATTGTTTTCTTGTTAAATATTCGTCTTCTACATTTATTATTGTTAGCCTTCTTCTTAATTTTAATAAATATCTTTTTAAAAAAGGAGTTTTTAAATAAAATATGTATAGCTTTTGATATAATATCTCTGTAGAAAACTTTTTTTCTTTTGTTCCTTCACGTAATCTTTTAATTTGTCTCATTTCAGAGGTTTGGCTTTTTTTAGTTATAATTATAAATGCAACAACTGTTCCTAAAAATAATGCTCCTACTGCACCCATTAGGTATAATAGCATATTGCTATCCATATTTTAATTCACCTCTTCTCTTACTCTATTTATTTTGTTTAAATTTTAGGTTTTCTTCCTCTTTTCTTTTTTGTTTCTACCGGTTGACTTATAAAATCTGAATTTTCTTCTTCTCCATAGTTTTCTTTTGGTGGTTTTATACCCCAATTCCTTTCCAAAAAGTCGTCAAAGTCTTCAACATCACTTTCGTCCATATTGTTTCTCATTTCTTTAATATTTGTTTCTGTTATTGGATTAGTAAGTATATAATTTCCATCTTGATATTCTAGTATATTTCTATATTTATATAATTCCTTATTTGTAGTTTTTGAAAAGAATACTGTTGCATTATCCATAAATTTATCTAATTTACCTTCTAACGTTTTTTCTTTTCTGTATGCATAACTGTATTCATTTTTTTCTTCTACTGGAATACACTCTGTTATTCTTTCTATGTATCTTCTTCCTCTAAAATCTTTTACTAGGTGTATATCAAAATTTAATACTTGTACAACTTGTTCTTCTGCTGTTTTTTCATCTTTAAATACACCTGCTCTTAACATTGAGTTACGTAAAGCTATTACTAAATCCGGAAAAGTTTTAGCATGGTGAGTAAATAGTGTAAATTTAGATGCAACTTGTGCAGATTGAATCATCCAAGAAGCTACAGGGTCTGTTGCAACCTCTCCTATAATATTAACAGAACCATCTGTTTTCTTTTGAACGTCCAAACATTCTTGTCCAGAAACTGTTTCTGTTTCTCTCATTGATAATATGTTTCTTGTTGGATAAATTTTTCTTAAGTGAAGTTCAAATGCGGTTTCTGTAATACGAAGATTCATTGTTTCATATATATTTTCAATCATAGCCATAAGCATAGTTGTTTTTCCGGCATCCTTGTTCACCTGTTAGAGATATAATTCTAGCACCTTTTACTAAATATTTTAGTAATTCAATAGCTTCATCTTTTCCTGGAAAACGTATGATTTGTTCCAACGTAGCACGTTTTACATCAAATTTTCTTACAAAAAACGCCCATGTTTCTGACATACTTGGTCTAACAACAACAACACGAGATCCGTCTTTCATTTCATTAATTTTATATCCATTAGTGTCTGATAATTGACCTGGATTATTGTATTTATAACTGTTTAGACAAACTCTTTTTAATTCTGCTTCTGTTCCAAAAGATAAAAAAGCTAAACGAATAGATTTACCACGAAACATTATCCAAATACTATCACAAGCACGTGGAACTTTATGTTCTACGATTTGTCCTAAATAATCCCCATCTGTTTGAGCCACTTGACTTAAAAATGATTCAGGAAGTCCTGATACACCGCCAGAAATACCATCTATGTTCATATCTCTTATTTCGTCTATAGTACTATAACCTTTATAATGTTGATATATTCTTTGTACTACTATTTTTAATTTATCTGAAAAATTTAAAACAAAATTTTCTTTTTCATAAATACTATCAATTTCTTCTGATGTAATAACATAACATGGTTTTGTTTCTCCAGATATATATTTAAGCTCATCTAATTTATATTTTTTAATAATTTCTGATAAAGCTTCATATTCAAATTCATTTTTATACATATATAATATAATGTCAAATTTATCTTGTGCAGTTAAAAGAGATGGAATATCAAATGGTATAGCTTGTGATATTTTAGTTTCATCTACTTGATATTCACGGTACAATAAATCATATATTAATTCTTTAATATATTTTTTATCATTAACATCACCATATGTACAACCTTTTAGAGCTTTTTTTAATTCATATTTTTTTTGTTTTCTTCTTTTTAATTCTTCTTCTGAAAGACCTATATCATATAAATTAATTTTAGTTATTTCATCTAATCTTTTTTTTACAAATTCAGTCATTTTTTCTAAAGTATATGTTTTGTCGTCAACTTCGATGTCTGAGTCTGCTTGTTCAGCATTTCTTTTTTTAATAAATTGGATAATAAAAAAAGCAGCAAATAGAAATACAATTATTGTCAAAAGTATATTTAGCATCTTTTTTATTCTCCTTTCTTTTAATTATATCTTCATTTGCAATTCTTTTAGTTTAAAAATAATTTTGTCATTAATTTCTTTTATTTCATTAATAAAGTTTACATTTCTGTCATTATCATCTGTAATATTTTTTGTTTTTAAAATAAAATCTATTATTGTTCCTTCACTACAAGATTCAAAAAATAAAGTATTGTATGGTATTGTTGATATAGTTTCTTTTTCCTTTAAATATCTAGTAATATTTTTATTATTATATTTAGAGAATTTATCATATCTTCCCACTAGTACTATTATATTTCTTCTTTGATAAAATTCGTTACTGTCACGGAGCTGTGCAAAGTCGTTTATTGTTTTTAATCTTTGAGTTATATTCATTACCACAATATCTGATAATTGCAAAATTTCTGCGGCTTTATTTGGTGGCATTTTTTTACTTAAATCTATAAAAATTAAATCATAATATCTGTTTGCTGATTGTATAATATTTTCATAATATGGGGCTACATTTATTGAATATTCTTTATATGATTTGGTTTCTGGTGATAGTAAAAAATCCAATCTATCTTTCAATATAATTCTAGAATAATTTTTTACTACTTCTGAGTTTGTTCTATTACTGTTTATAGCCTGTATAAGCCCTTCAACCCCTGAACTTATTCCTATATTTTGATTTCTATCTGTTTTTATTGCACCAACATTTCTAATTTTTTCATATTCCCAAAAACAATTTTCTAAACTTAAGTCATTAAAATTAGTAGATACAATTAAAATTTTGTAATTATGTTGTATTGCCATATAAGATGCAATAGCAGCTAGAGATAAGGTTTGTCCAGTTTCTTTTGTTTCATTACTACAAAAAGTTATAATTGCCATTAAACTATACTCCTTTTTCTAATTGTTTATAAGTCTTTCTTACTAAAGCTTCTTCTTTTTTATCATCTAATAATTCTTCTACAATATAAATTAAACTTTCTCTATACAATTCTGTAAATTTTTTAAATTTAAGTTTTGAAGCCATTTGATTTTCAATAATAAATGTTTGGTCTCCTAATTCTATAGGAAAATAGACTTGTTCTTCATCCCAAATAGCCTTACTCCCAAGAGATAAATAATTTAAATAATCATCCTCTTCTTTAGTTATATCTTTTGAAAATAATATTTTCTTTAATTTAATTGGCTCTGGTAAATCTTTTAATATTTCTAAACCTTTTTTTATGGAGTAAGCATCAAAGCCTGTTACAAAATAATTTTGGTTTGCACTTTTTATATTGAAACTTTCTATAGCTTCTACAGAGTCTGCATCAATTAATATATAGTCATATTTTAAATTTTCTTGTTCAGAAATTCCAAAATATTTTTTTATTGCATTGTAACTATAAAGTCCAACAGCAACATCAATATCTTCAAATTCAGTAACATATGCTTTTGCTGGAAATATAGTAGGAATTATGTATTTTGCTTTTTGCATAGTTGTAGAATCTATTACTAGTACTTTTTTTCCCATAGTAGTTAAGATTTTTGAAATATATATTATTAAATCTGTTTTATCATAAGCTCCTATAAATCCTACTGTTTTCATACTAAAACCTTCCTTTTTATTAATTTCCTAATGATTCTAAATATTTTTGTCTTTCTTCTTGCATTTTTTGCACTTCTTCTGTTACTTTATCAGATATATCTTCTGATGATAAAGAATTTATAATTGAATTTCTAACTGTTGATTTTAAATTTTGGTCATTGTATCTTTGAAAAATTGCATTTTTAGCTTCTAATACACAATTAGGATCTTTATCTATTAAATTAATTATTTCATCACTTGGTAAATATGTTTCTGTTGCTGCTTCTTGTAATCCTGGTTCTACATATTCAGCTGCATATAAGTAAGCACCATCTAGTCTATATGATTCTACTATAGCACAGCTCATTGTTAATATTTCTGTTTCATCCAAATTCATCCATATAGTATTTTCTGATTCCACTCCATTAATAGTAGGTATTTCTATTTTTTTATGTGATAAAACTATTAAATCTTTGCCATTTGCTAGTCTTAAACGAACATCTATATATTTACCACTTTGTATTTGAGATGTTAATTGTATTACATTATATTCCATTTTTCTAATATCAGATGTAATTTCTCCTTGAACGGCTATCATATCTTGTGTAACAATAGTTCCTCTTTTTAAATTTATTTTAGAAACGACATCATATTTTTTTATTAAATTGCCTGTTGTTTCGTCTATTACATCGGTTTTGCTACTTAAATCTCCTGCATTTAAAGCATTTGATGGTACAATAGAAGCATCTATAATTTGAGATTTTAGTTTATCTTCTGTTATTGTTTCTCCAGAATTTACATCCTGAGTTAATACATATACTGTTTTTGAATTAGCTTGTTCTTGTTTTTTCTCTTTAGTTAATTGTGTTAATTGTATAACTAAAAAACCTATAATTAACCCTGTAATTAATAGTGTTACTAATATTCCTAAAAGGAATGAATTTTGTGCTTTTCTTTGCATTGGATTTTTTGCCATTGCTTGTTCCTCCTTACAATAACCGGATTTTACTACTTTATTAATTGTACAACATTTTTCTTTCAAAATCAACAAATTATATGTTTGTAACGTAAATTTAATCTGTCTGTAATATAATTGTAATATTTGATTTTTCAATAAAATAAAAGCAGAATATTTTCTGCTTTTTAATGACTCTAATTTTAAAATCTTATCTTCGCATGCATCTACAATTGCAACACGATGTTGCTGATGCATTATTTCTAACTGCATTTGTTTCTGATATCAAATTTGTATTACAATTTGATAAATTTGCATTACTTATGCTAATTGGCTTCTCTGTCATTCTATAAATACAATTGTTGTGTAACATCTTTATGAGATTGCATACTACTTTTGTTAAAGTAGCTGATATATAAGCAAGTATTGTATATAAAATAGTATACACTAAAAAACTAGTATCAAATAAAGCAAATGCTACAATTAAATATACAGCAAAAAAAGTAGCAGCCACTAGTAAAGGATTGTCTAAAATTTTTTGTAATACAATTGCTAAAATAACAGTAGCAACAGGAAGAGCAAAAAATATTAATAATGTATTCATTTTAAAAATCTCCTTTTTTATATATTATTATATTATATTTTATGTAACTAACAAATAAACAGTTCCAAAATATGTGAAACTGTTTATTTATTAATTAATTTTCATACTCTACACTTTTTAAAAATAATCCCTGTGGTGGCAAAGTTTTTCCTGCTTTTTGTCTATCTTTTGACTTTATAATTTTTTCCATTTCTTCTGGTTCTATATTATTTAATCCAACATCTACTAGTGTTCCTGCTATGATTCTTACCATATTATATAAAATTCCATTTCCTGTAATAATAATTATTACCCTTTCTTGTTCTTTTAATACTTTTGCGTCATAAATTATTCTTATACTACTTTTACTACTAGTGCCACTTGATTTAAAACTACTAAAATCGTGTTCTCCTATAATATATTTTACTGCTTTTTGCATATTTTCTATGTTTAATGGTTGAGATATATGATAAGTTAAATTTCTGTAGATTGCTGTTCCTTGCTCTGAATTATCAATAATATACATATATGTTTTTTTATGGCAATGATATCTGCTATGAAAATTTTCGCTTACTTCTTCTGCTTTTTTTATACGTATACTTTGTTTTAATTGTGAATTTATAGCAGTAGCCATTTTTTCTATTGGAAAATTAGAATTAATTTTAAAGTTAGCAACCTGAGCAAACGCGTGTACTCCTGCATCCGTTCTTCCTGAACCTATTAATTCTATTTTTTCTCCAGTAATTGTTTGTATTGCTTTTTCAATTTCTCCTTGAATGTTTAAACGATTTAATTGCTTTTGCCATCCATTAAACTCTTTTCCGTCATATTCTATAGTTATTTTAATATTTCTCATATAGTTGCTCCTTGTTTATACTAAAATTTCTTAAGCTTATCTTGAGCTTAAGAAATTTTGACTTTATTATTCATTTCCAAATCTTTTTGTAATAATATTTTTTACTAAAATATTCTTTAATGCATCTTCTTTTACATCTGCAATTAGAGTTCCTTCTTTTGCTACTGATATTTTTCCAGTTTCTTCAGAAATAATAATTGCTATTGCATCAGATTCTTTTGAAATACCAATACCAGCACGATGCCTAGTTCCTATTTCTTTTGCAATATCTTTATCATCAGCTAAAGGCAATATACAAGCTGCCGCTGCTATTTGATTTTTTGATATTACTATTGCTCCATCATGTAGTGGAGTATTTGGAGTAAATAAATTTACTATTAATTGTGGTGAAACTTCCGCATTTATTTTTACGCCATTATCTATTATATCTGAAATTTGAATATCTCTTTCTATAACTATTAATCCACCCGTTTTGGATTTAGCTAGTTCTGTTGTAGCAATTACTATTTTATATATATCTTCTTTTGTTTTAGTTACCAAATCTTTATCTAGTCCAAAATATTTAGTTATTTTATTAGTGCCTAATTGTTCTAACATTCTACGTAGTTCTGGTTGAAAAATTACAATTAAAGCTATTACACCATAAGGCATAAAAAATGTTAAAATAAAATTTAATATTTTTAATTGTAATATTTCACTAATTGCTGTAATTATTAATATAAATACTATACCCTTTAATAATTGCCATGCTCTTGTCTTTCTTGAATGTACTATAAATGCATATAAAAGATATAAAACAATAATCAAGTCTAAAATTAATGTTATCAACTTAAACGGATTTGCAGAAAGTTCTGTAATATAACTAGTAAGGGCATTCCAAATTTCAGTAAAATTTATTTTTAAATTACTAAACATATTTTACCTCTTTTATTTAAAATACTAAACTATAAATTAGTGTAGCTGCCACTGATAATAACATCATAGCAATTAAAACTATTACCATTATTTTTGTTGCTATTTTTCCTATATCTTTTTTTTGTTTTGTATTTTTTGCCATTTTCATCTCATCCTTTCTTTTATATTAAAT
>CALXQH010000033.1 GCA_944390525.1 uncultured Clostridia bacterium
TCTTGTAGAGAATCTTTAATTACTAGTCCTGAATCTATTGATTTGCAAGAATATGTTTACAATGCTGTAGATAGTAAAATGAAAAATTTAGTTATGGAAGTTAGTAGTCAAGCTTTAAAATTAGATAGAGTTTATAACATAAATTATAAAGTTGGCGTCTTTTTAAATATATCTGAGGACCATATTAGTACTATTGAACATCCTAATTTTGATGATTATTTTGCATCTAAATTAAAGTTTTTTAAACAAGTAGAAATTGCGTGTGTTAATTTAGACTCTGATTATATTGATATTATTTTAGAAAATGCTAAAAATTCTAAAAAAGTTATTACTTTTAGTACTAAGAATCCAAATGCAGATGTATATGGTTATGAAATAAAAAAACAAGGTTTTAAAACTATTTCATTTAAAGTAAAAACTTCTCAATTTAATGAAGAGATTTTGTTAACAATGCCTGGTCTTTTTAATGTAGAAAATGCTTTAGCTGCTATTAGTATTGCTATTGCTTTAAATATTCCTTTTAAAAATATTTTTGATGGTTTAAAAATAGCTAAAGCTAGTGGTAGAATGGAATCTCATATTAGTAAAGATGGAAATATAATTGTTATTGTAGATTACGCACATAATAAATTAAGTTTTCAAAAATTGTATGAATCTACAAGGCAAGAGTATCCTAATAAAAATATTATTACTGTATTTGGTTGTCCTGGTGGAAAGGCACAACTTCGTAGAAGAGATTTAGGTACTTTATCTGGTATAAATTCTTCGGTTACTTATTTAACAGCTGAAGATCCTGGTCCAGAAGAAACTATTGATATTTGTAAAGAAATTGCTATATATGTAAAAAAAGAAAATGGAAAATATAAGATTATAGAAGACCGTGGAGAGGCAATAAAACAAGCTATTTTAGAAAACCCAAATAGTGTAATATTAATTACTGGAAAAGGTAATGAAACTAGACAAAAATATGGTAAAAAGTATTTACCTTGTTTAACAGATACACAATATGCTCTTGAAGCTTTAGAAGAATATAATAATAGTTTATAAAATAAAAGATGATAGTTCTATCATCTTTTATTTTAGTTTTATTGATAATAATTTACTTACTCCGTTTTCTTCCATAGTTACACCATATACACAATCTCCTGCTTCCATTGTACCTTTTCTATGAGTAATTACTAAAAATTGTGTTTCTTTACAGAATTTTTTTAAATATTCTGCAAATCTGTATACATTTACATCATCTAGTGCAGCTTCTATTTCATCTAATACACAAAATGGAGCTGGATTTATTTTTAATATTGCAAATAGCAGAGCTATGGCTGTAAACGCTTTTTCTCCACCTGACAATAACATCATATTTTGTAGTTTTTTACCTGGTGGCTGTACTCGAATATCAATTCCGCCTTCTAGTATATCTTGTTCATTTTCTAATATTAACTCTGCTTTTCCTCCATTAAATAATTCTGCAAACACTTCGTTAAAATTTTTGTTAATAAGTTCAAATTTTTCTTTAAATTGAACCTTCATTGTTTCTGTAATGTCATTAATTATTTTTCTCAATTTTGTTACAGTATTTTCTAAGTCTAATCTTTGTTCAGACATAAAGTCATATCTTTCTTTTGTCTTTTTATATTCTTCTATAGAGTCTATATTTATACTGCCTAAATCTTTTAATTTGTTACGTAAGCTGTTTACTTGTTTTTGAGCAGCTACTAAATTATTTGGTTTAGGATATTGTTCGGTATTATTCGGAGTTAATTCATATTCATTCCATAAATTATCTATCACTTGTGTTAAATCTTGTTCCAATTTTGTTTTTTTAACATCTAGTTTTATAATTTGTTCTTTTAGTCCTTCTAAAATGCTAAATTGACTTTCTAATTCTGTTTCTGTATGTAACAATTTTTCGTTTTTTTCAATTCTTTCTCTTTTTAATTCTTGTGCTTTAGTTCCACTATTTTCTACTTCTAACTTAATTTGCTCTATTTGTGATTTATAGCTTAAGATAGAGTCTTCCAGATTTTTAGTTTCTTCTATAACTTCTAGTATATTTTTATTTTTATTTTCTATGCTCTGCTCATAATTATTAATATCAGTAGCAATTCTTTTAACCATTTCATCTATAGAACTTTCACTTTCATCAAATGATGTAACAGATATTTTTAAATTAGTAATATCAAAATTTAAATTATCTATATATTTTTGATTATCTTTATTATTTATAGCAAATTCTTCAATAGCTTTATTTAAATTTTCTATTTGACTACTTAAATTAGCTATATTTTGTTCTTCTGCTTCTTTTTGTTTCCTATTTTCTTCTTTTTGACTATCAACTTGAATTGTTTCTTTTTTTAATTTTTCTAGTCTGTTCTGTGAACGAGCAATATTTTCTTCTATAGATATCATCTTTTGTTTTTCTGTAGCATATATTATATCTATGTCTTGTAGTTCTTTTTCTAATTTAGCTGTTTCTTCAATACTATCTCCAATAAAATTTGCATATTCTTGTTTTTCTTTATTTTTATCTTCAATTTGTTTTTTTAATTTTTTTATTTCTTTTTCAAGTTCTTCAATCTCTCTGCTTCTACCTAAAATATTAACAGTTTTTGCTACAATACTACCACCAGAAATGGATCCACTTGGATTAATAATATCTCCTTGTAAAGTAACAATTCTAAATGAATATTTATCTATTTTAGCTAAATTAATAGCAGTATTCATATCTTGTACTATTACAGTTTTGCCTAATAAATTTAATATTATTTGTTCATACTTTTTATTACATTCTACTAAATCTGCTGCTATTCCAACTACTCCATCCATTTTACTTAATTTTTCTAGTCTTTTTCCTTTAATAGATGAGATTGGTAAAAATGAAGCTCTTCCTAAATTATTTTTTCTTAAATATTCAATCATTTTTTTAGCATCTTGTTCTGTATCTGTTACAATGTTTTGCAGAGCTTGTCCTAAACTCATTTCAATAGCTAGTTCATATTCTTTTTCTACAGATATTAAATTAGCTAAAACTCCATAGATTCCTTGTTTTAAATTAGTATTATTTTCACATGCTGTTAATAATGATTTTACTGTTTTATTATATCCTTCTTTTTCTTTTTCAGTTTCTACTAAAAATTGATGCCTAGCTTGCTTCATTCTCAACTTGTATTCTAGTTTAGAAATTTCATCTTCATATTGCTTTAGTTTATTCATGTTTTCTTCTTTTGTTTGTATACTTTTTTGCAAATCATTGTCTGCAATATTCCTTTTTGATTCAATTTCATAAAATCCTTTAGATAAATCATTTCTTGTAATTCTTACAGAATCTAATTCAGAAATGGCTAAATCTATTTCATTTTTTAGTTGTTTTTTACGCTTTTCTAAATTTTCAAAATTTGCATCTAAAGTATTTATTTTTCCAGCTAACTCATATTTTTTGTCAATATTTTGCTCAACAAGCTTCTTTTTTTCTTCTATTTCTATTTCTTTAACAGATAGCTTTTGCATTAATTGAGCAAGTTTTTCTTCTTTTTGTTTAAGTTCTGCTTCAAATTTTTCTTTATTAAAAGTTAAGTTTGTCTTTTTTTCTAATTTTTGTTTTTGTTCTTCTTTTAGTTCTTCTATTCTTAATTTTACTTCTTTTATTTCATTTTCTAATCTTTGTTTATTATTAATATTATTTTGTATTCTCTCGTTAGCAATTCCTATTTCTGAATTTATTTTTTCAATTTTGTTTGTACTTTCAAAACCAATATTTTGAATTTCTTCAATTTGTGTAGTAATAGAGTCTATAGCTTGTCTTAATTCTTCTTTACAAGCTTGCAAATTTTCCATTTTAGTATCTTCTGCTTCTTTTTGAGATACCATAATTTCTTCATCTTTTACAAGTTGTTCTAGCTTTTCTTTATATGTATTGATATTATATACAAAAAGTCCAACCTCAATATTTTTTAGTTCTTCTTTTAAATCTAAAAATTGTTTTGCTTTGTCTGATTGTATTTTTAATGGCTCTAGATTAGCTTCAATTTCTGATAATATATCATTAATACGAAGCAAATTAAGTTTTGTTTGTTCTAATTTTTTTTCTGATTCTTGTTTTCTTGTTCTGTATTTTACAATTCCAGCCGCTTCTTCAAAAATGTGTCTTCTATCTTCAGATTTATTGCTTAAAATTTCATCAATTTTTCCTTGCCCTATAATACTATACCCATCTTTTCCTATACCTGTATCCATAAATATTTCTAAAATATCTTTTAAACGGCAAGGTGTTTTGTTTATATAATAACCTGTTTCACCACTACGATATATTTTTCTTGTAACTGTTACTTCTGAGTATTCTATAGGTAATTTATTATCTGTATTATCAATTACAATAGAAACTTCTGCAAACCCTAAAGACTTTCTTGCTTGTGTTCCAGCAAAAATAACATCTTCTGACTTATTTCCTCTTAAAGATTTAATGCTTTGTTCTCCTAATACCCAACGTATAGCATCTGATATATTGCTTTTTCCAGAACCATTTGGTCCAATTGTTGTAGTTATTCCTGGTTTTAATTCTAATATAGTTTTATCTGCAAATGATTTAAATCCTTGTAATTCTAATCTTTTTAAGTACATTTATTATTTCACCTATTTCTTGTTATATAATTTACATACATTTGCAATTATATCATAAGCTAGTTTTTTTTGAAATACTTTGTATAAAATTAGTATAACTTTAAAATTTTAATTTAAAAAATACCTTTTTTATAAAAAAGGTATTTTTAAATTCACAAAGTACGCGTTATTTGTGTGCCGATTGCTTGTTTCGTATGTTGCATCTCCGTATTTATATCCTGTACTTGCAATATTTGTTGTGTATACTGTTCCATATTCATTACTTCCAATAGTTTAGATAATGCTTAATATCATCTTTTTTTACTTTCTAAAATCTTCTTTGCATAAGAACAATCAGCTATTAATGTTTTGTTGAATTTATTTGCATTTTCTATTATACTTTCTACCAATTTTTTTGCAATTCCTTGTCCTTGATATAAATTATTAACTTCAGTATGAACTATATTCCAATATTCACCATCTTCTATAAATACACATTCTCCAATTTCAATACTATTATCATATGCTATGGATTTATTATTTTCTTTTTTAAATTTTATTTCAATCATAAATAACTCCTTTAATTTGTCTTTTTTTTATTTTTTAATATATTTTATATCATAAAATGATTTTTTTCAATAATTCTATATAGTTTTACGTAATGTGAATTTTTAGAAAAATATAAAATAAAAGTCCTAGAATTCTAGGACTTTTGCGGATATACTAATACAAATCTTGTTTTTCAGCATCTGTAAGGACATATGTTTGAAGGTATTTGAGAAAATCTATAGGATCTATTTGTTCTATTATACCTTCTATTTTAGCATACCTATTAACAAACTTATAGAAAAGTGCTATATATTCACTTTTATTGAAGGCTTGCAACTTTGAGTTTTTGAAAATATCATCAAAGTTTATGTCTTTTAGCTTCATAGCTATTTCACAAATACTTTGAACTCCATATTGTTCTCTGCTATTTAAGAAAGACCATTTCATAAATACTAAAATATATGTTATTCTAGAATTTATGGACTCTCTTTTGTTAATAGTTATTAGTCTTCTTTTAAGCTTAGATTTCTTAAAAAGTTCTTCAACATTTTTTGTTTCTGCGGGATTTTCTTCAGAGCCATTAATATTTTTCTGCTCTTGTGGTTCTGTAGATTTTTTGCTTAAAGTGCTAAACTTGTTTTTGTAACTTTCAAGAATTTTTATGATTTCTATGAGTTTTAGACTGTATTTCTTACTGATACAACTCTTTAATTTTTGTTTTTGATACCAGCTTATTTTAATCCCTATTTTTGAGAGTTCTTCATCAATAGTTTCCCATTTGATTTTATTCACTTTTCCTGAAACTTGCATCACTTCCGTTAATAGCTGCTTTTCGGTTTCCTGTAATTCAAATAATTCAAATACCTTATTAAAAAATTCTTCATAACTTGCACTTTTTTGTACAAATTCATTCAATTTTTCCTTGAATTCGTCTTTTTCTTGATATTGATCTGCTTTTTGAGTTTCCTCAGGAGTTGGACTGTTTGCTTCTAAATCATTTCCTTGTACTTCTTTTCCAAAAAAGTCTTCTACTTTTGTGAAGGTCTCTCCATATCTAAGAGCAAAGATTTCACAATTGGCTACAGCCTCACTCACTACTTCAAGAACTTCCGGCGACAATTGTTCAAGTTCTAATTCCATTCTTACTTCCGTTCCACGTAAAAAGATGCTATTTTTTGGATTAAAAGCTTTAAAGAATGCTTTAACTAAATGTTCAGCATTTTCTTCTTTTTTAATCCGAAGTTCTGCTTGTAATTTCATTCTGTTACCCCCTATTGTTGTATTAAGATTGTTGTAATTAGTATTTCCTTTTTTCATTTAGTAAAACTACTAAATGTATTGATTTGGAAATGTTCCAATACTAGAATAGTATATCATAGATTTACATAATTTTCAATATTTTTTAAGTATAAGACGATATTATTTTTTTACATTTATTTATAACTTGATTTACATCTATATTTTTTATTTGTCTGTTTTCCATTAAAATATTACCTTTTATTATAGTTGTTTCTACATTTTTTCCACTAGTATTATATACTAAAGTTGCTATTTTGTTTAAATTAGGTAACATTATAATATTTTCTAAATTTTCTTTTATATTTACTAAAATTAAATCAGCATCTTTTCCTTTTTCTATACTTCCTATTTTACTTTCTAATCCTAATAATTTTGCTCCATTTATAGTTGCCATGCGTATAGCATCCTTTGCTGTAATTCTTTGTTCATTTTCATGAATTCCTCCTTGTATTAAACATGCTACTCTCATAGTTTCAAACATATCTAAATTGCTTCCTGATCCCTGTCCGTCTGTTCCTAATGCAACATTTATATTATTTCTTAAATATTTAGTTGTATCTGCTATTTTACAACCTAACCTTAAGTTTGATATAGGATTATGTGCTATACCACAATCCATTGTTTTTAGTACTTTTATATCATTATCATTTAGTTTTACACAATGTGCCAGTATTAAATGAGTATTACTAAAATATTCTTGCAATACTTCTATTGCAGATTTTTTATGTTTAGCCTTTATATCTTCTATTTCATCAATACTTTCTAAAAAATGTGTATGTATTGGCAAATTATATTCTTTTGCTAAGTCGGCAC
>CALXQH010000034.1 GCA_944390525.1 uncultured Clostridia bacterium
TATGTTGGATGCAAAGTACTTAGTTCAAGTATTTGTATGGATAAAGTATATGCAAAAGCCATATTGGAAAAAGCACAAATACCACAAGCTAATTATTCATATATAAAAGCTGAAAATAATGAATATACATATATTTATAGAAATTTTGATGAAGAAAAATCAAATTTAGAAGAAATAAGTTCAAAAATAGAAAAAAGTCTAGGATTTCCTGTTTTTGTTAAGCCATCAAACTCAGGATCATCTGTTGGAATAAAAAAGGCAAAAAATAAAAACGAATTAAAAGAGGCAATTAAATATGCAAGTAAATACGATACTAAAATTTTGATAGAGGAAGAAATAATTGGTAAAGAAGTTGAATGCGCTGTACTTGGAAACCAGAAGGTAGAAGCTACTTGTGTTGGAGAAATTTTGCCAGCAGAAGACTTTTACACATTTGATGCAAAATATAAGAATTCAGAATCAAGGGTAATTGTACCAGCTAAAATAGAAAAAGAAAAACAAGAAGAAATTAAAAATTTAGCAATTAAAGCTTTTAAAGCAGTAGATGGAAAAGGACTTTCTAGGGTAGATTTTTTTATTAAAAAGAGTGATAATAAAGTGTATATAAACGAAATAAATACAATGCCAGGATTTACCCAAATTAGTATGTATCCAAAATTATGGGAAAAGAGTGGAATGGAATACTCAAAGTTGTTAGATAATTTAATTAATTTAGTATAGGATGAGATTTATGAAAGATATTGAAGAAATAAAAAAATATTTAAAAATAATTTTATCAGAAAAAAGATATCTGCACTCTATAGCAACTATGAAAATGGCTATAAAATTAGCTAAAAAATATAATATAGATACACAAAAAGCCGCATTAACAGCCCTTACACATGACATAGGAAAAGAACTTGCTTACGAAGAAAAACTAAAATACGCTAAAGACAAAAATATAGAAATTGATGAAATTGAAAGAAAGTCACCAGGGTTATTACATGGAAAAATAGGTGCAAACATAGTAAAAGAAAAATATGCATTCTCTAAAGATATGCAAGATGCAATTAAATATCATACTACTGGACACCCAAATATGGATTTACTGGCAAAAATTATTTTTGTAGCAGATAAAATAGAAGAAACAAGAGATTATGAAGATGTAGAAAAAGTTAGAAAATTAGCTTTTGAAGATATTAATAAATGTATAATATATATTTTAAACTATAACATTAAAGCTAATACAAAAAATGGAAAACTAGTACATGAAAATAGTATTTTAACTATAGAAAAATTAAAAAGATAAATGAATTTTAAAGACGATAAATAATCGTCTTTTTTATTTTATTTATTAAAATATCATAAAACTATAAAAATTCAATAAAATACTTTTAAACTGCTAGCAAATATGATATAATAAGCAACATAACAAAAGACAGAGAAATTAAGAAGCATAATAGGGGGAAATCTAAATGATTTTCAAAGATTACTATAAAATATTGGGATTAAAAGATAATAAAGTAACTATTGAAGAAATAAAACAAGCCTATCGTGAACAAGCAAAAAAATATCATCCAGATATGAATAATAATTTTTCTGAAGAAAGATTTAAAGATATTAATGAAGCATATAGAATATTATCTAATGTTTCATCAAAAAGAAAATATGACAGAATGTGGAATAATAATATAGGCAAAAAAATAAATTCTAAAAAACAAGAAAAGAAAACTATTTTGGGTGAACTTTTTACAATATTTTTTGGACAAATTGATAAACAAACAGAAAACAATGAAAATATAAATACTAAAAATAAAAAAATACCTATAAAAGGCGAAAATGCAGAAACAGAAATTACTGTATCTATAATGGATGCCTTTTATGGAAAAGAAAAAGAGATTTCATTAAGAACTATAGAAGGAAAAATGAAGAAATTTAAAATAAAGGTGCCTGCAGGAATTAGAAATAATGAAAAAGTACGTTTAATAGGGCAAGGAAAACCAGGAGAAAATGGCGGAAAACCAGGAGATTTGTTAATAAAAATACGTATAGAAAATGATAAAAAATATAAATTAAATGGTTTTGACCTATACACCAACCTTTTACTAACTCCTTGGGAAGCGGCTTTAGGGACAAAAGTAAAAATAAATTCTATAGATGAAGATGTTTCTTTATATATCGCACCAGGAACTCAAACAGGAGAACAAGTACGTATTAATAATAAAGGTTATCTTGATGGAAAAGGTGGTAGAGGAGACTTAGTTATAAATATACAAATTATGATACCAAAAGAATTAACAAAAGAAGAAATAGAATTATTTAAACAATTAAAGAATATATCTAGCTATAATCCTAGAAAATATTAACATACTAACATAAACTTTATTCTAAAAAGCACATAAACAAAAAAAAGTTAACATAAACAAAATGTCCAAAATATGTTGACAGATAGCTAAAAATATATTATAATAAAAATTGGTAATTAAATAATTCAAATGAAAAACTATGTATTAATAAATTCATAGAAAAGGAGAAAAAAGATGGACAAAATACAAGGTAAACACTTTAGTATTACAGATCCTCAAGGAGTAAATACAGTAATTTACAGAGTAAATAAAACCGACAAAGAATTATTACAAGAATATCCAAAATTTACTGTACAACGTTTAGAATATGCAGAAGAATTAAATGGAAGCTTAAAAAAGAAGACGTTTTTTGTTGACGAGCCTGAAAAAGAAGAAGAATTAGTTATTTTATCTTTTGGACAAGATAAGGTAGTAGTCAATATGGGATTATTAGCAGATGATAAAGTAAAAATTGCAAAACGTCCTATACCAATAAAATTTGATACTTTATATTCCGAAAAAGAAACAGAGTATAAAGAATTTAAATATACACCAGATTTAAAAAGACCAATATCTATTATAGATCCAGAAACTACAGAAGAAATCAAACCAGTATTATATTTTGATAAAGAAACAAATGAAGTAAAAGGTAAATGCAAACTAAAACCATATAAATCATATTTTGCATTTGAAATTAGAGAAAATAAAGAAGATGTTTAGGAAGGGGTATTTATATGAGTAGTACAAATGTACATTCAAAACAAAATACAGCAGGTTTAGCTATAGTTGCAGGTAGCGCCTTTAATGTAACAGATAAAGATTTAGAATTTCCACCAAAAGGACAAATATTTGAAACTGTTTCAGCTTATATAGAAGAACAAGGAAATATAGAAATTGCTGCAGGAAACGGATTTGTAACAGAAAATGGAGACTTGGTAAGACAAGATGGTAGTGTTGCTAAAATGAAAAAAGAATCATATAAAAATATAATAAATGCTAAAAAAGAAAGAAGCAAATATTCTCCAAGTAAAAGTATAGAAACTGAACAAGCAGAAAGATAAAACATAAGAAAAGGTGATAGAAATGAATGTTAAATTAAAAAAGACATTAAAAGATAATAAAGTAAGTTTAATAATAATTGGGATATTATGGATTGTACTTACAATAATCCTAGTATCCCCAATAGCATATTCCATTGCAAATTCAATAAATGCAAATGGATTTTTTGATTTTGGTGTGTTTTTAGAAGAAATAATTGTTAATATTACCAGCTTTAATACATTTACAAAAATATTTGGAGAAAAATATATAGGAATATTTTTTAAAACATTAGCTTATTATACAATATTTTATATTATATTTGCAACTATAGGTTTATTTAAAACAAGAGCTAAAAGTGAGTATAAAGATATTGAACACGGATCAAGTGATTGGAGTGAAGGCGGAGAACAATATCAAGTCTTAAGTAAAAATAAAGGAATTTTACTAGCAGAAAATCATTATTTACCAGTAAATAAAAGAGGGAATATAAATGTATTGGTAGTTGGTGGTTCTGGTTCTGGTAAATCGGCTTCATATTCAATACCAAATGCATATCAAATGTTAGGATCATATGTATTTACAGATCCAAAAGGAGAACTTTACGACAAAACAGCAGGTTTTTTAAAGCAAAATGGATATGAAATAAAAGTATTAAATTTAGTAAATCCAGCCAATAGCGATGGATATAATCCTTTAATGCATATTTCTAGTGAAATAGATGTAGATGTTGTTGCAAATACTATTGTAAAAGGACAAAAATCAGAGAGTGGAAACTCAGATCCATATTGGGATGACATGGCTGAAATGCTATTGAAAGCATTAATATATTATTTAATGGCAACAAGACCAGAAGAAGAACAAAACTTGGCAAGCTGTGCAGAATTGGTAAGAGCTGCCAATAATAATGGAGGGAGCAATTTATTAACAGAACTTATTAATCAATTACCTTATGATCATCCAGCAAGAATGTATTATAAGTCAATAGAAATTGCACCAGAAAAAACATATGGTTCAATCCTAAGCTCATTACAATCAAAACTAGGTAAGTTTGATTCAAAAGAGATAGCAGAAGTAACTTCTACAGATACAATTAATTTTGAAGAAATTGGTAGTAAAAAAACTGCTGTATATGTTATATCTTCAGATACACATACAGCTTATGACTTTTTATTAACAATATTTTTCTCTCAAATGATACAACAATTATATAATTTTGCAGATGAAAATGGAGGAAGACTAAAAGTACCAACATTTTTTATATGTGATGAGTTTGCTAATATTGGTAAAATACCAGATTTTGATAAGAAAATATCAACAAGTAGAAGCAGAGGTATTTCTTTTAGTGTTATTCTACAAAATTTAGATCAATTAGAAGCAGTTTATGAAAAGTCATATGAAACAATTATGGGTAACTGTGATACACACGTATTTTTAGGAAGTAACTCATATAAAACCGTAGAATACTTTTCAAAAGCATTAGGAGAAAAAACTATTACAAGAGATAGTACTTCTATAAATAGAGATAAATATTATCATAAACAAGGACTTAGTGAATCTGATCAAGTTTTGGGAAGAGCACTTTTAACTCCAGATGAACTAAGAAGAATGGACAATGATGAATGTATTATTTATGAAAAAGGAATAAAGCCTATTAGAGCCAGAAAATATTATTATTTTGAAAAGCCTATGGCTAGAAAGCTTGCAGAATATACTTTAAATCACTTAGAATTTAATATTGGAGACAGAGGAAAATGGAGAAAATATAATCCATATAACCCTTATGTGGAAGAAAATGAAAATACTAAGAAAAATGATTTAAAAGTAGAATCTTTAGATGATTTATTTGAAGATGATATTTCTTCACAACCAGAACCAGAAGTACAAAAGGAAGAACAAACTATACAACAGGAAAGCCCTACACTTCCTCAGGGAGAAGAAGAAGTATTTTCTATAGATGTTCAAAAGGAACTAGAAGCCAAATTTGACGAATTATTTGGACCAATAGATGAAAATTAAAAATAAATGATAATTTTATTATCATTTATTTTTAATTTAAAACAAAAAACAAATGTTTTATAAAGTATTGACTAAAAATATAAAATAATATAAAATAATTAATATTAAATAATAATTGGAGGAACTATGAAATTTGTACATATAGCAGATATGCACTTTGATACACCTTTTATTACTTTAAGTGAAAAAAGCGATTTTGGTAAAATAAGAAGATTAGAGCAAAGAGAAGCTTTTAGTAAAGTAATAAACTATGTAAAACAAAATAAAATTTCTTATTTATTTATTGCGGGAGATTTTTATGAACATAACTATATTAGAAAAAGTACTATAGAATATATAAATGAACTATTTAAAACAATACCTCAAACAAAAATATTTATTACTCCAGGTAATCATGACCCATATGTAAAAAACTCTATGTATTATAATTTTAACTGGAATAAAAATGTAAAAATATTTTCATCAAAAATAGAAAGAATTGAAACAGAAGAAGCAGATATTTATGGAATAGGGTTTAGTGATTTTTATTTTAATAATTCTAACATTGAAAAAATAACAATACAAAATAAAAATAAAATTAATATTTTAATTACACATGGATCATTAGATGCAAGTAATAAAGATGAGTTACAATATAATCCTATTAAAAAGAACGAATTAAAAAAAATAGGATTTGATTATGTTGCACTAGGACATATACATAAACCAAACTTCAATAATGAAGAACATCAAAATATTATTTATCCAGGTTCTACTATCTCTATGGGATTTGATGAAATGGGGAAACATGGTTTTATAGTAGGAGATATTGAAAAAAATAAATTGAATATAGAATTTATTCCTATAGATATTAGAGAATTTAAAGAATTAGAATTTGA
>CALXQH010000035.1 GCA_944390525.1 uncultured Clostridia bacterium
CAAATATACAATTAAAAGGGGTAAATGGATGGGCTATAGAGTCTAACCCAAAAGAAGAAGGAATAATATTTAATTTGCGAAAAGCAGATGGAGCAAAAGAAGAAGATATATTAGAAATAACATATACAGCAGCTAATAAAGAAGGAACAGGAAATATAAGCTTAACAAATTTAAATATAACTAATATACAATATCAAACCCAAAAACATGATGATGTAGAAAAAAACATAATAATAAAAAAAGATGATGAAGGTTATGAAATAACAAAACAATATACAATATCAGGAGCATATGCTAATATTAGCTTTATAAGACAAACTGTTAGAATTGCTGAAGGAGATTATTTATATTTTTATCCCTTAACAAGAATAGAAAATCCATTTTTAACAACTTGCTACTATTGTATTGTAAATGCAAATAGCTCATATGATGTAGAAGACATTATTAAAGGTGAAATAATAGTAACAAAAGAAAATGAAAAAAATATAAAAATAAATTCTTCTAACAATGTAAATTTTAAAAATATAAGAGAAGCTTATATAAGAGCATTAGGAAGAGAAAGATATCATTTATATCAAGTCAATATGGACGCATTTAATCAATAAAATTGATTAAAAAAATATAATGTGGTTATCCTAGTAAAAAAGGAGAACCATATGAAAATTATAAAAAAAATAATATTAATTATATTTTTAATATATATATATATATATATATGTTATTATACTTTATTGCCTAATAATTACATTATAATGCAAGGAGAAAGCTTGAATATTAATGTATTATGGGGTGCTAATTTAATAGAAAAAAATAATAATGCTCAAAGCATACAAACTGTAAGCAATATAAATAAAGCTAAAATAAATGAAACAGGAAAAATAGAATTAAGTTTAAATTTGTTTAATTTATTTAAAATAAAAGATATAGATGTTAATGTTATACCAAAAACAACAGTTGTGCCAATAGGAAAAGCTATAGGAATGAAATTATATACAGACGGAGTTTTAGTTGTAGGCTTGTCTGAAATAGAAGGAAAAAAACCATATGAAAATTCTGGAATCAAAGAGGGAGACAGAATTATTGAAATTAATCAAAACCAAATAGATACAACAGAAGAATTAATGGAAGAAGTTAATAAAAGTAATGGACAAAATATTTCTATAAAATATATGAGAGATGAAAAAACAATTACAACTAGTATACAACCTGTGAAAAATAGTGAAAATCAATATAAATTAGGACTATGGGTAAGAGATGCAGCTGCAGGTGTAGGAACATTAACATTTTATGAACCCTCTTCTGGAATGTTTGGTACTTTAGGTCATGGAATATTAGATATAGATACTTCAGACTTAATAAAAATAGCAAATGGAGAATTAGTTACAACCAATATTTTATCAATAACAAAAGGCGAAAAAGGACAACCTGGAGAAATAAGAGGAACCATTGAAGCAGGTTATACAATAGGACAAATTTCTAAAAATACAAACTTTGGAGTATTTGGGAAAATAACTAATTTAGCACAAGCAAATATTTCAAATTTAGAAGCTATAGAATTATCTTCAAGAGACGAAATAAAAACAGGAAAAGCACAAATCATTTGTGAATTGGAAAATGGAAAAACACAATATTATGATATAGAAATTCAAAAAATATTTTTAAATAACAATCAAAATAATAAAAGTATGCTCATAAAAGTGACAGATCAAGAACTGATAGAAAAGACAGGTGGTATTATTCAGGGAATGAGTGGAGCACCAATAATACAAAATGGAAAATTTGTAGGAGCAGTAACACATGTATTAGTAAATGATCCAACTATGGGATATGGTGTGTTTGCTGATATAATGTTAAAAGAAATGAAAGAAGTGCAATAACATTGTAAATAAATGTGAGGTATTAAAATGAAAAATTCAAAAGGAAGCGGATTAATAACTACAATTATTATCATTGTAATTATATTAATAGTAGTTGCAATAGGATTGTTTATATATAAATATGTAATATTAGATAATCAACAAGTAAATAATAATAATGAAATAAATAATGAAGAAGTAAATAATACAGAAACAACGCAAACACCAAATATACAAAATAATACAGAGGTTATAGAACCAATTATAAATCCAAATGAAGAATTAAATAATAACAATGAACAACAATTAATATCAAAAAATTACTATTATAACCAATTAAATAGCTATGGCAAGATTATTTATGATAAACTAAAACAAAATAAAGATAAATTTATTACAGGAAACTATGTATTTGATTTTGAAAATCAATTTAATGAATTATTACACAAAGAAAATGGAGAAACAGAATTAGGACAAGCCTTTCAATCAGCTTGGAATGCACTTTCATATGATGAAGCAGATTTATTTTATGTTGATATATCTAAAATGACGTTAATTACGCAGTCACGTGGTATTGGAGGTATAAATACTTATAATGTTTCTATAGGACCTGGGGAAAATACTAATTATCTAAGAGATGAATTTCAAACACAAGAACAAATACAAACAGCACAAGCATATATAAAAAATATAATAGATCAAATAATACAACAAACAACACAAGATAGTGACATAGAAAAAGCAAGAAAGGTTCAAAATTGGTTAATATCTACAATAGATTATGATAATTCAGATGAAGCAAAAAATAAGCATGATATATATGGAGCTTTACATGATAGAAAGGCTGTGTGTGAAGGATATGCTAGAAGTTTTAAATATATAATGGAAAAAATAGGAGTACCTTGTATATTAGTTTCAGGAACAGGAACTAATTCAGAAGGAATGACTGAATCACATGCATGGAATTATATACAAATAAATTATAATTGGTATGCTGTGGACGTTACTTGGAATGATCCAGTAATAATAGGTACCGGTAGTCTAACAGATGAAATGAAATATAAGTATTTTTTAAATGGCTCAGATGAATTTTTTAAAAATCATAAAGAAGATGGAATTATTTCAGAAAATAGTATGAAATTCACGTTTCCAACATTATCTACTACAAACTACCAATGGCGTTAAAAAAAAGTGGCAAAAGTCACTTTTTTATTGTATTATTTTACTAACATAGGACCAATATTGGTAACTGTACCAGCTCCAAGAGTTAAAACTATATCATTTTTTATAGTATAATCTTTTAAATATTTAACTATATCTTTAAAATCGGAAATATAAATACTTTTCTTACCATAAAATTGTAGTCTGTCTACCAAATCTTTAGAAGAAATACCAAAAATATTGTCTTCTCTAGCTGCATAAATATCTGTAATAATAACATTATCAAAATTAATTAAAGCCTTAGCAAAATCATCTAATAGATTTTTAGTTCTACTATAAGTATGAGGCTGAAAAACAACCCAAGATTGTCTATGCTGTTTTTGAGCAACAGAGTGTGCAGTTGCTAAAATCTCAGTAGGATGATGACCATAATCATCATAAACGCTAACTCCTTGATTAAAAGAGCCAACATATTCAAATCTTCTATGAGCACCTGTATATTTTAATAATGCATTTTTTATGTCTTCCTTAGAAATTCCATAAGAATAGCATACAGCAATACAAGCTAAAGCATTCATAACATTATGCATTCCAGGAACAGATAATTTAATAGTTTTAAAGAAATTATTATTATAATAAACATCAAAACTAGCAAAACCATCTGTGTTAAAATTAATATTTCTAGCAATAAAATTAGCATTTTCACTTTCAAGAGCATAAGTTACTATTCTACATTTTGAATCTTTAGCTATTTTTCTACAATTAATATCATCCCAATTTAAAACAAGTAATCCGTTTTCTGGCAATAATTTTACATATTTGTCAAAAGAATTAATTATATTATCAAAAGTGCCAAAATAATCTAAATGATCATTATCAATATTTAAAATTACTTCTGTTTTGGGAAATAGCTTTAAATAACTATCTACATACTCACAGGCTTCTATAATAAAGTATTCACTATTACCTACACGATAGTTTCCATCAATTTGTTTTAAATAAGCACCAACTTGAATAGAAGGATCTTTATGAGCCTCTAAAAAACATAAGGAAATCATAGAAGTAGTTGTTGTTTTTCCATGAGTACCAGAAATACAGATACTGTCTTCAAAAGCTTTTGTAAGTTTTCCTAAAAATGTACCTCTGTCGATAATTGGAATATTAAGTTCTTTAGCTCTAACTAATTCAACATCAGTTTTGCGAATAGCAGCACTATAAACAACCAAGTCTGCTTTTGAAACATCTTCTAAATTATGACCAATAGTAACCTTGATTCCATTTTGTATTAACTTTTTTATTGTGTCAGAGTCATAACAATCTGAGCCAGTAACATGAAATCCCCAAAACTTAAGAATTTCAGCAATACCACTCATACTAACTCCACCAATTCCAATCATATGTATATTTTTGTATATTTTAAATTCATCTATAACAGCCAAAAGATAACACTCCTTTAAAGTATAATTTATACGCAAAATATTATATACTTTTTATTATGTTTTTTCAACATTTTTATAAATTTATTATACAAACTATAATTAAAATTCTAAAATATTATATTCAAAACAAATCAAAATGTGAAAAAAGTTAAATTGTAAATAAAATTTGTAAAATAAAGAAGGAAAAACAAAAAAAGTGGCGAATAATATAAATGTACATATAAAATGTATAAAACAAAATTAATTTCTACGTAAATTGCAGTTTATCAAAATGTAATTTGCTAGAAATAAAAAAACTTGAAAGGTGGTACTCAAATATGCAAATTACAGATGTACGTTTAAGAAAAGTAAATTCAGAAAACAGAATGAAAGCTGTTGCTTCTGTGACATTTGATAACGAATTTGTTGTTCATGACATTAAAGTTATTGAAAGTCAAAATGGATTATTTATTGCTATGCCAAGCAAAAAAACTCCAAATGGAGAATTTAAGGATATAGCTCATCCAATTAATGCTGACACCAGAGAGAAAATTAAAAAAGCTATATTAGAAGCATATGAAGCTCCAGAAACTGAAGTTAATTCAGAATCAGCAGAATAAAATAATAAAAAGGATACTTTTATAGTATCCTTTTTTTTTACACTTTAAGAAAATAAAGTGTTGAAAAATAATAGTTATTTAGTATATAATCTTAAAGAAAGTTTAATTTAAAGGAGAGAAAAATAAAATTGAAAAATATTATTTATATATTAAAAAGATTAAAAAATATGGATAAAAGAGCAATGATAGAAAAAATTAATTCAATACATAAAAAGACTAAAAAATCTAAATTGAAAATTTTTATTGACATGCAAAGATGTGCAATGAAATATGGAGCAGGATATATGGACTATGACTTATTTGAAATGTATAATTTAACAGCTAAGCAAAGAGATACTTATCTAACAAGAGGAAGAAATAATGAGATTGTTACAAAATACTGTGATTTAGATAAATTACATTTTTTTCAGAATAAAGATGAATTTAATACAGTATTTAAAGAATATATAAAAAGAGATTGGATTAAAGTAAATAACAACTCAAAAGACAAAGTGATTAACTTTTTAAAAACACACCCTGAATTTATGGCAAAACCCATAGATGGTGGATGTGGAAAAGGAATAGAAAAACTTCAAACTTCACAGTTTACTTCTTTAGATGAAGTATATGAATATTTAACTAAAGAAGGAAATAACTTTGAACTAGAGGAAGTAATTAAACAACATCCAGATTTATCTAAAATTTATCCTAATTCAATAAATACAGTGAGAATAGTAACAATAGTAACAACTAAAGAAGGAAACTCAATTTTAACAGTACCAAAAGAGAAAAGAAAAAATATAGAATTAGAGCCACATATTATATGTGCATATTTTAGAATTGGAAATGGTGGAAGATGTGTTGATAATTTTAATAGTGGGGGAATGACAGCACCTATAGATGAAAATACAGGAATTGTATCTCAAGTAGCTATAGATAAACAAAAAAATGTATATGAAAATCATCCGCAGACAGGGGAAAAAATAAAAGGATTTAAATTCCCTTACTGGGAAGAGGCTATCAATCTTTGTAAAAAAGCTTGCCAAGAAATTCCAGAAATGGGATATGTTGGTTGGGATGTTGCTTTTACTCCTACAGGTCCATTATTTGTTGAAGGAAACGAATTCCCAGGACATGATATCTATCAACTACCGGAACATACACCAAATAAAATAGGCATGATGCCTAAGTTTAACTTTAAGAAAGGAGATAAAAGTGAATAAAAAAGAAGTAGATATAGAGAATAAGAATAATAAAAAAATAAAGAAAAGTACATCTTTTATGAAAAATGTTCTTATTCTTATGTTTGCACAAATTATGGTAAAAGTATTAGGACTAATTTATAAATTTGTTATTACTAATTTTGAAGGATTTGGAGATACTGGACTTGGTTATTATTCAGCAGGATACCAAATTTATTCTGTATTACTTGCATTATCTTCTATAGGAATTCCAAGTGTTATTTCCAAACTAGTATCAGAAAGAGTTGCTATAGGAGACAATAAAGGTGCTCAAAGAATTTTTAGAATTTGCATGACGTTTTTTGTGGGACTAGGAGCTATTTTTTCAATAGGATTATTCTTTGGAGCAGAATATATTGCAACAGTGATTTTTAATGTACCAGACACAAAATATGTTATGCAAGTGCTAGCACCAGCAATTGCTTTTGTAGCAGCATCTGCAACTTTTAGAGGATACTTTGCAGGTTTAAATGATATGAAACCTACAAGCTATTCACAAATTATTGAACAATTTCTAAATTGTGTATTATCAATTACTTTTGTATATGCATTAATTGGAAAAGAACCTTATATTATGGCAGCAGGAGGTAATTTATCTACCACACTTGCCATTTTACTAACATTTATTTATTTAATTACATATTATAAAAGAAAGAAATTAAGTATAGATAAAGCACAACAATCTCCAGAAGAAAACTTAACAGCAGGTCAATTATTAAAAAAAGTATTAATAATTTCAATTCCTGTTACTATTAGTTCAGTTATTTCTGTGGTAAATCCATTAATTGATACAAGTACAGTAAGTAATTGCATTCAAGCTGCATTTGCTAGTATATATCCTATTAAAGAAGAATTAGAAGCATTAGCAATGAGTAAAACAGGAATATTAGCTAAAGTAGATACACTGGTAAACTTACCAACAGCAATTAATGTAGCATTTTCTACAGCATTAACACCTGCAATAGCAGCAGCTTTAGCAAAAAAAGATAAACAAATGGCATCTAAAAGGATGACCTTTTCTATATTTGCTTCCCTAATAATAGTATTGCCTTGTACAGCAGGATTTATAGCACTTGCTCAACCAATTTTAAATTTAATTTACCCATCTGCAAATGATGGAGCAGAAGTTTTAATGATTTTTTCAATTCCAATGATATTTATTGCATTAAATCAAACTATTAATGGAGGATTATATGGACTTAATAAAACTTATGTACCAGCAATAGCTCTAGCTGTAGGAGCAATTACAAAATTTGTTTTAAATATTATTTTAATAAGTAATCCTAAAATTGAAATTATGGGCGCTGGTATTAGCTCTATTATATGTCAATTAATTGCATTTTTAATTACATTTACTGTATTAAGAAAAAATATTAAGTTACAGTTTAAAATAGGAAGAATGGTAATTATGCCTATTTTTGCAGCTGCCTTAATGGGCATTTCAACATACTTTATTAATCAAGTGCTTAATTGCATTATAGTAGACAAGATAAGCACAATTATTTCTATTATTTTAGGAGCATTGATTTATGTTATTTTAATATTTATTTTCAAAATTTTGAAAAAAGAAGACATAATGATGATACCTTTCGGAACAAAAATTTACAAATTATTAGTTAAAATTAAATTATACAAAGAGGAAGATGCTTAAAATATTATATAGAAACTACAGTAAATGCAAAGGCCCAAGCTGATAAGATTATTCAAGATGCTGCAAAACTGGCTTTAACAGAAGGAGATGTTCTCTATCTGGATGAAGATAGTCCTTTAGCATTTATATTCAAAACTATAAATTAATTTACCTAAACTCCTAGCAAAATGCTAGGAGTTTTAAAAATAAAAATGGAAAATTTACAAAAATTCTTTACATTTTTTAAAATAATATATATAATAAAGGAGTTATAATATACAATTATATTATAAAAGGCAATAAAACAAATTTTAAGGGAGGTTCTTTATGAGTCAAAAGTATGTTTACTTATTTAAAGAAGGAAACGCAAATATGCGTGAATTACTAGGTGGTAAAGGTGCTAATTTAGCAGAAATGACTAATTTAGGTTTGCCAATTCCACAAGGATTTACAGTTACAACAGAAGCATGTACAAAATATTATGAAGATGGAGAAAAAATTTCAAAAGAAATTGAAGACCAAATTTTTGAAGCTTTAGCAAAACTAGAAGAAATTTCTGGTAAGAAATTTGGAGATGTAGAAAATCCATTATTAGTATCTGTACGTTCAGGAGCAAGAGCTTCAATGCCAGGTATGATGGACACAATTTTAAACTTAGGTTTAAATGAAGAAGTAGTTAAATCAATAGCTTCAAAAAACGAAAGATTTGCATATGATAGCTATAGAAGATTTATACAAATGTTTAGTGATGTTGTAATGGAAATACCAAAACCATTATTTGAAAAAGTAATTGATGAAATGAAAGAAGCAAAAGGTGTTAAATTAGATACAGAATTAACAGCTGAAGACTTAAAAGAATTAGTTGTTAAATTTAAAGCTATTTATTTAAAAGAACATGGAAGTGAATTTCCATCAGATCCAACAGAACAATTAAAAGAAGCTGTAAAAGCAGTATTCCGTTCATGGAATAACCCAAGAGCAATTACATATAGAAGATTAAATGATATTCCAGGAAGTTGGGGAACAGCAGTTAATGTGCAAGAAATGGTTTTTGGAAATATGGGAGATGACTGTGGTACAGGTGTTGCATTTACTCGTAACCCAGCTACAGGTGAAAATAAATTATTTGGTGAATACTTAATGAATGCACAAGGCGAAGATGTTGTTGCAGGTATTAGAACACCAGCTCCAATAGCAACTCTAGAGCAAACAAATAAAGCTGCTTTTGATGATTTTGTTAAGTATGCAAATGAATTAGAAAAACATTACAGAGATATGCAAGATATGGAATTTACTATTGAAAGAGGAAAATTATTCTTCTTACAAACAAGAAATGGTAAAAGAACAGCAAATGCTGCGCTTAAAATTGCAGTTGATTTAGTTAACGAAGGAATGATTACAGAAAAAGAAGCTGTATTAAGAGTTGAACCAAATCAATTAGATCAATTATTACATCCTAATTTTGACCAAGCTAAATTAAAAGCTGCTAAACCAGTGGCAAAAGGGCTAGCTGCATCTCCAGGTGCTGCAACAGGCAAAGTAGTATTTACAGCTGATAGAGCAGTTGAATTACATGAAGCTGGAGAAAAAGATTTAATTTTAGTAAGATTAGAAACATCACCAGAAGATATTGATGGTATGAATGTATGCCATGGTATTTTAACAGTTCGTGGTGGTATGACATCACATGCTGCTGTTGTAGCTCGTGGTATGGGTACTTGTTGCGTAGCAGGATGTGGAGAGTTAGTTGTTAATGAAGAAACAAAAACATTCACAGATCCTCAAGGAAATGTATACCATGAAGGAGATTACATTTCATTAGATGGCTCTACAGGCAATGTTTATGGAGAAAAAATTGATACAGTTGATGCAACAGTATCAGGAGATTTTGCTAAATTAATGGGATGGGCAGATCAATATCGCCAAATGGAAGTTAGAACAAATGCTGATACTCCAAAAGATGCACAAGTAGCATATAATTTTGGAGCACAAGGTATTGGACTATGCCGTACAGAGCATATGTTCTTTGCACCAGAAAGAATTGCTGCTATTCGTGAAATGATAGTATCTAAAACAGCTGAGCAAAGAGAAAAAGCATTAGATAAAATATTACCAATGCAAAGAGGAGATTTTGAAGGATTATTTAAAGCAATGAAAGGTTACCCTGTAACAATTCGTCTATTAGATCCACCTCTACATGAATTTTTACCTCATACAGATGAAGAAATAGAAAGCTTAGCAAAAGAAATGGGAATGACATTTGAAGAATTAAAAAATGTAGTAGAAGGATTACATGAATTTAACCCAATGATGGGACATAGAGGATGCCGTCTAGATGTTACTTATCCAGAAATTGCTGTAATGCAAACAAAAGCTATAATTCAAGCTGCTATTAATGTAAACAAAGAAGGAATGAATATTGTTCCTGAAATTATGGTTCCATTAGTAGGAGAAGTTAAAGAATTAAAATATGTAAAAGATATTATTACAAAGACAGCTGATGAAGAGATTGCAAAAGCTGGAGTTAATATGAAATATGAAGTAGGAACAATGATTGAAATTCCAAGAGCAGCATTAACAGCTGATGAAATTGCCAAAGAAGCAGAATTTTTCTCATTTGGAACAAATGACTTGACACAAATGACATTTGGATTTAGTCGTGACGATGCTGGAAAATTCTTAGGTTCTTACTATGAAAAGAAAATTTATGAATCAGATCCATTTGCTAAATTAGACCAAGTTGGTGTTGGAAAATTAGTAAAAATGGCAGTTGAAATGGGTAAAGCTACAAGACCTGATATTCATTTAGGTATCTGTGGAGAACACGGAGGAAATCCACCAACAGTTGAATTTTGCCATAATGTTGGATTAACATATGTTTCTTGTTCACCTTTTAGAGTGCCAATAGCAAGATTAGCAGCAGCTCAAGCAGCTATTAAAAACCCTAGATAAAGTTAAAATTTTTAAAATAAAAAATGTGCCAATTAAATTTGGCACATTTTTTATGATACAAGACAATTTTTATAAAATATCTTGAAAAGATTGTTAAAATGTGGTATTATATATTCATATTTGCAAAAGCTAAGAAAAAGAGTAGTAAGTTTTGACTAACTATAAAGAGAACAGAAGTCGCAGGCTGAAAGCTTCTGATAGAATAGAAAACTGAAGGTAGCTTTGGAGCTAATAAATTGAAATAGTAGTAGATTTATTCGTGTAACTTGCGTTAAAAGTAACTAAGATTAACAAGACTAAAATTGTTAAATTAAGGTGGTACCGTGAGAAATAATACCTCGCCCTTATAAAAATAAGGGCGAGGTTTTTTAAGGAGGAAAATTAAATGTGTGAAAAACATAATTTGGAAGGAAAATTTAATCCTTCTGACTTTGAAGAAGAAATTTATGAAAACTGGAATGAAAAAGGTTATTTTAAACCATCAAAAGATAAAACTAAAATTCCATATACAATAGTAATTCCACCACCAAATATTACAGGGAAATTACATATGGGACATGCATTAGATGAAACCTTACAAGATATTTTAATTAGATATAAAAGAATGCAAGGATTTAATACTTTATGGCTTCCAGGAACAGATCACGCATCTATTGCAACAGAAGCTAAAATTGTAGAAAAATTAAAGCAAGAGGGACTTACAAAAGAAAAATTAGGAAGAGAAGTATTTTTAGAAAGAGCTTGGGATTGGAAAAAAGAATATGGAGGAGCTATACTAAATCAACTTAAAAAATTAGGATGTTCTTGTGATTGGTCTAGAGAAAGATTTACTATGGATGAAGGACTATCAAATGCTGTAAACCATGTATTTATTAACTTATATGAAAAAGGACTGATATATAAAGGAAAAAGAATGATTAATTGGTGTCCATATTGCAATACTTCAATTTCAGATGCTGAAGTAGACTACGAAGAAGAACCAACACATTTATGGTATGTTAAATACCCTATAAAAGGAGAAAAGGAAAAATTTATTATTGTGGCAACAACAAGACCAGAAACAATGCTTGGCGATACTGGAATAGCCGTACATCCACAAGATGAGAGATATAAAGACTTAGTTGGAAAAACTGTAATCTTACCAATTATAAATAAAGAAATTCCTGTTATAGCAGATGAATTTGTAGAAAAAGAATTTGGAACAGGTGCAGTAAAATTGACACCTGCACATGATCCAAATGATTATCAAGCGGCCATAAAACATAAATTAGAAATTATTCACGTATTTGATGAAAACTTTAAAATGAATAATTTAGTTCCAGAATATAAAGGAATGGATATGTATGAAGCAAGAGAAAAAATAGTAGAAAGACTAAAAAAAGAAGGTTATCTAGTAAAAATAGAAGATTATACACATAATGTAGGCAAATGTTATCGTTGTCATCATACTATTGAACCTCATATTTCAGAACAATGGTTTGTAAAAATGGAACCTTTAGCAAAACCAGCTATAGAGGCAGTAAAAACTGGAAAAGTTAAATTTATTCCAGAAAGATTTGACAAAATTTATTATAATTGGATGGAAAATATTCAAGACTGGTGTATATCTAGACAATTATGGTGGGGACATAGAATACCAGCTTATTATTGTAAAGACTGTGGAGAAATAATTGTAACAAAGCAAACTCCAAATAAATGTAATAAATGTGGTAGCAACAATTTAAAACAAGATGAAGATACGCTAGATACTTGGTTTAGTTCAGCTTTGTGGCCATTTTCAACACTAGGGTGGCCAGATAATACAGAGGACTATAAATACTTTTATCCAACCAATACTTTAGTTACAGGATATGATATTATATTTTTTTGGGTAGCAAGGATGATATTTTCTGCATTAGAACATACAGGGAAAGTACCATTTGATAAAGTTTTTATACATGGTATAGTACGTGATAGCTTAGGAAGAAAAATGTCTAAAAGTTTAGGAAATGGGATTGACCCTCTAGAAATTATAGAAAAATATGGTACAGATGCATTAAGATTTTCATTAGTATTAGGAATATCACCAGGAAATGATATTAGATATATGCCAGAAAAATTAGAAGCAGCATCAAATTTTGCTAACAAATTATGGAATGCCTCAAAATTTGTGTTAAGCAATATGCCAGAAAATTCATCAGAATTATTAAATAATAAATTACCAGAAGATTTATGTTATGAAGATAAATGGATTTTATCAAAACTAAATAAAATTATAAAAGAAGTAACAAATAATTTAGAAAATTTTGAATTAGGCATTGCAACACAAAAGGTATACGACTTTATTTGGAACGAATTTTGTGATTGGTATATTGAAATGGTAAAACCACGTTTATATGATATAAACTGTACAACAAAATTTGCTGCACAATACACTTTAAATAGAGTGCTAAAAGATGCTTTAAAATTATTACATCCAGTAATGCCATTTATAACAGAAAAAATTTATATGCAATTATATCATAAAGATGAAAGTATAATGATTTCTAAATGGCCAGAAACATCAGAAAAAACATTATATGAAAAAGAAGAAGAACAAATAGAAAAACTTAAGACAATAATTGTTGAAATTAGAAATTTACGTACAAAATTAAATGTACATCCAAGTAAAAAGTCTAAATTAATATTTGTAACAAAAACAGCAAAAGAAATGCTAAATAAATCAAAAGCAATGATACAAAAATTAGGATTTGCAAATGAAGTTGAAATAGAAGAAACTAGAAAAAATATTCCACAAAATGCAATGTCAATTTTAGTAGAAGGAATAGAGACATATATTCCTTTTGAGGAATTGGTAGATTTGGTTGCAGAAAAGCAAAGATTAGAAGGAGAAAAAGAAAAACTATTATCAGAAGTAGCAAGAGGAGAAAAAATGCTTTCAAATTCAGGCTTTATTAATAAAGCACCAGAAACAAAAATAAACGAGGAAAAAGCAAAGCTAACTAAATACAAAGAAATGCTAGAAAAAGTTGAAGAAAGATTAAGAAACTTATAAACACAAAAAAAGTGGATTTACCACTTTTTTTTGTTATGTCGAAAACTTTTTAGCATTCGACAAAACTTCTTAACTTTTACTCTAGATATAAACTGGAAAAAAATGTATAATTGTACAAGCAAAATATTAAGGAGGAATATTTATGATAAGTGAGTTTGATGAAAAAAATAATTGCTTATATATTCAAATTACAGAAGAAATAGACCATCATACTACAGAAAAAATAAGGAGGAAAATGGATAATGAAATTACAAGATTTATGCCTAGAAAAGTTGTGTTTGATTTTAGTAAAGTTTCTTTTATGGACAGTGCAGGAATAGGACTATTAATTGGAAGATATAAATTAGTAAAAATGTTAGGAGGAATTGCAGAAATTACAAATACTAGTAAAAATATAGAAAAAGTACTTGAAATGAGTGGAATTGTAAAAATAATTCCAATTAAAGAACTTATAAAATAATTATTAAATAATAGAAAGGATGATAAAAATGAAAAGTAAGTATGATAATGAAATGGAACTTAAATTTATAAGTAAATCAAATAATGAGGCTTTTGCACGAGTTACAGTAGCAGCATTTGTTGCACAACTAGACCCAACAATAGAAGAACTGTCAGACATTAAAACTGCGGTATCAGAAGCAGTTACTAACTGTATAGTACATGCATATGAAAATACAGAAGGAAGTATAAAAATAAAAGCAACATTATTAAAAAATGTAGTAGAAATAGAAATTTCTGATAATGGAAGAGGAATAGAAGACATAGAACTTGCTAGAAAACCATTATATACAACAAAAGGAAATTTAGAAAGATCAGGTATGGGATTTACAATTATGGAGAGTTTTATGGACAAAGTTGAAATTCATTCAGTAGTAGGAATTGGTACTAAAATAGTAATGAAAAAAGAAATAAAAAAAGAAGAAAATAACGAAATAATAGAAGAAGAAAAAAATGCTCTACTAAACTAATATAACTTGTTTGAATAGGAGGCATTTTTTTTATGCAAGAAGAATTTGAAAATAAAACAGAAGATATTATAAAAGCACAACAAGGCGATAATAAAGCTATGGAAAAGTTAATACAAAACAACAAAGGGCTTATTTGGAGTATAGTAAAACGTTTTCAAAATAGAGGATATGAACTAGAAGATTTATACCAAGTAGGAGTAATGGGATTTATAAAATGTATAAAAAGATTTGACCCTAGCTTTGAAGTTAGACTTTCTACTTATGCTGTACCATATGTTTTAGGAGAAGTAAAAAGGCACATAAGAGATAATGGTCCAATTAAAATTAGTAGAAGTTTGAAAGAGCTTGCTATAAAAGCAATAGAAATACAAAATGAATATTATAGAAAAAATGGACAAGAAATTAGAATAGACGAATTAGCTAAACTAATAAACACTAGTAAAGAAGAAATAGCTTTAGCATTGGAAGCTTTTCAACCTATAAATTCTATTGATGAACAATTGTATAACGAAGGCGAGGATGGAATTACATTATTAGATAAAATGTCTAGTCAAGTAGATGAAGCAAATATGTTAACTAATAAAATATGTATACAAAAAGAAATAGAAAAGTTAAAAGAAAATGAAAAACAAATAATACTTTTGAGATATTATAAAGGAAAAACACAAACAGAGATTGCTAAAATTATGGGAATTACTCAAGTACAAGTATCACGTATAGAGAAGAAAGTATTAAATAATATCCGTACAAAACTAGCTATTTAATAATTTATTTTTATGTTTTATAAAAGGAGAATAAATTGAAAAAATATTTATTATACATTTTATTGTTTTTAATAATTTGCTTTGGAATACCAGTTGTATTTACCAATATACCTAAGCAAGTAAATACAAACACAATTAAAAATGAACAAAATAATCAAGTAGCTGTAAAATATGATTATAAAGAATATAATACTGTAAAACTATTACATAAATCTACAAATAATATAAAAGAGTTGGAATTAGACGAGTATCTTTATGGAGTAGTGAGTAGTGAAATGCCAGCAAACTTTGAAAAGGAAGCTTTAAAAGCTCAGGCTGTAGTAGCTAGAACATATACATTATATAAAATAATAAATTCAGGTTCTAAGCATAAAGAAGCAGACATATGTGACGATTCTAATTGTTGCCAAGCTTGGATATCAAAAGAAGATAGACTAGAAAAATGGAATAGCGAAAAAAGGGAAGAATATTGGAACAAAATTGTAAGCGCAGTAAATGAAACAAAGGGCAAAATAATTACATATGAAGGTAAACCTATAAATGCTTTTTTTCATTCAAATAGTGGTGGATATACAGAAGCACCTATAAATGTTTGGGGAGGAAGCGGATATCCATATTTACAATCTGTACAAACTTCAGGAGAAGATGAATACTCTCAATATTCATCTAAAGTTACTTTAACTCAAAAAGAATTCAAGGAAAAAATAAAGAAAGAGCATAGCAATTTTGAAATAGATTTTAGTAAAGAAGACTGTATAAAAGTACTTGAATATACAGAAGGTAATAGAGTAAAAAAGATAAAAGTTGGTAATCTAGAACTTTCTGGCGTAGAAATAAGAACAATATGTGAACTAAGATCAGCAAATTTTAAAGTTACAATTGAAAAAGACAATATTATATTTGAAGTAATTGGATATGGCCATGGGGTTGGAATGAGCCAAACTGGAGCGGATAGTTTAGCTAAGCAAGGAAAAAACTATGAAGAAATTATATGTCATTTTTATACTGGAGTAAAAGTAGAAGATATTTAACATTTTTTGTATAAATTTCTCAAAGATGTTAATAATTATACTAAAGAAAAATTTAAGGAGGAAATATTTAATGAGAAGAAATAAAAGAGGAATTTCTATAGATAAAGGAATGGATACCAAAAAAATGTTATTTATTTTAGGCAGCATTTTATCACTTGCTATTATTGCTTTTGTTATTGTTATATATATATATGGAAATAAACTAAATGAAACTAATCAGTTAGGGAAAATAAATACAAATTCTTTAGGAACAATTACACCAATAGAAGAAACTAGTACAAATTATGGAAAAACAATAAATGAAGTACAACAAAATATAACAGAAGAAAATAAAAACCAAGAAGATAAAAAAATAGCTGTAAATACAAATAATATAGAAAATAAAGAAGAGAACACAACTAAAACAGAAGTAACTAATAATCAAACAAATAAATCTTCTGAAAATGAATCTACAATAAAAAAAGAAGAAGAAAATGAAACACAAACTGTAGCAGATCCAGAATTTAAAATGCCGGTTTCAGGGGAAATTATGAAAGAATTTGCAGATAACAAACTAGTATATTCTAGTACATTAGACGTTTGGACAACTCACAATGGAATAGATATTGCTGCAGATAAAACAACAGTTGTAAAATCTTCTGCTGAAGGAACTGTAAAATCTATAAAAAATGATCCACGTTATGGATTAACTGTTATAATAGAACATGTAAATGGATTTAAAACAATTTATTCTAACCTTTTAACAACAGAATTTGTTGTAGAAGGAGAAAAAGTAAAACAAGGACAAAGTATAGGAACTGTTGGAAATACAGCAGCATTTGAAATTTCAGAAGAACCACACCTTCATTTTGAATTATTAAAAAATAACGAATACTTAGATCCAGAGTTGTATTTAAAATAAGTAAAATTTAAAATACATCAAAATGTTAAAAAAATTAACATGTTTGGTGTATTTTTTATGAAGCAAATATTACAAAAAAATTACAAAAAGTTCACAAATTTGTAAATAAACTAAAAATACTTTACATTAAAAATAATAATTGCTAAAATTATAATAATAGAATATAAAAAGGAGAGATAAAATGAAACAAAAGAAAACTTTAAAATTAAAAGATATGAGACTTAGTAAATCTAAAAAAGGAATAACTTTAATAGCTTTAGTAGTAACAATAGTAGTAATATTAATTTTGGCAGCTATAAGCATAACAGCATTAGTAGGAGAAAATGGGTTAATAACTAGAGCTAGAAAAGCAAAATTTGAGACTGAAAAAGCACAAGCTTATGATAAACTATCCACGGTAATTTCAGAATGGCAAATAGAAAAAATTATACAAACAACAGGTAAAACGTTTGAAGATTTCTTAATAGAGAAATTTGGAAGCTCAAATGTAATTAATAACGGAGATGAAAGCTATAATGTAACAGTAGACAGTTTTATTTTTAAAGTAACAGAAGATGGAAATATAATATATGTAGGGTCTACAACTGGTGAAAATGAAACACCAGAAGAAAAGAAAATAATATTAAGTCAAAATACATTGATTTTGCAATTAGAAGAAGGAAAAACCATAACAAGTGAATTAACAGCAACATTAACCGGATTAGATGGAGAAGTAACTTGGAGTAAAGAAGAAACAATAGAAGATGTAACAAGTATATCAATAGCTCCTAATGGAAATAAAGTAACTATAACGGCATTAGCCAAAGGAACAGCAACA